>JAUVTO010000076.1 GCA_030601485.1 Desulfobacterales bacterium
CAAAATTTGCACGCCTTGAATTTGAACTTTTTACGAAACCGTCTAAATCAGACTTTTTACGAGTTCATCAATCCTTAGGGCTCGCACAAAAACATCGAAGCTCGCTATCTGATTATTGCATCAAGCATCGCCCGCGCAACAACCAGATCTTCCCGGACAGTAATCTTTATATTGTTTTTGCTGCCGTTAATAACTCTTACGTCTACCCCCAGCCGTTCCACAAGGGATGCATCGTCAGAACAGGTATATCCATCACGCCGTGCAGTTTCATGGGCTCTTATGATCAATTCATACTTAAACGCCTGCGGCGTCTGGGCAAGCCAAATATTGTCCCTTGCAAGTGTTTTCTCAATAAAGCCCGATTTGCCGACACACTTAATGGTATCGCCGGCAGGTATGCCAAGGATGCATGCACCGAATTTTCTTGCGCCGAGTATACACGACTCCAGTTTGTCAGATTGAATAAAAGGACGTACGCCGTCATGGACTAACACCGTGTCGGTCTTTTTATCTATGGCTTGAAGTCCGTTATATACTGAATTCTGTCGCTGTTCACCGCCAGGCACAAGATTAAGCCCGTTTTTAAGCTCCAGCAAGGCAATTATGTTTTTTCGGCAGTATTCGATATCTTCTTTGGGGATAACGAGAAAGAGTTTATCTATCAGATCACATGCATCAAGCGCTATTACCGAATGAGCCAGAATCGGTCGGCCCGCAAGGTCCAGGTACTGCTTTCGGGTTGTGTCATTCATCCGGACGCCTTTTCCGGCAGCAACAATAATTGCAGAAACCATATTAGGCTCTTGTTTGTAATTTTTATGCTTTTTATGTTAAAAAACTTTACAACTAAAAAAGTGTGAAGTGATCTAAAGTGATCTAAAATGCCTAAAGTTGTGGAATTCTGCCAACTCTTATATAAATAGATGGAGCGAAGCGAAACCTTAACTTTAGCCACTTCAAACTTTAGTTCACTTTAGGCACTATTCTGGATTTTCCGGGCTATATTATGGGTTGTCGGTTATTATTTACACTTAACATTTTTATCTACTTCAGGTATTTCAGTTCCTTGGGAAGAGGAATCCCTTTGCCCATTGTATCTTCACCGTAATTGACACTTGCAAGAATTTCAATATCCTTTAACGCCCGGGTATCCCCTTCAAAAGTAACTTCGGCAATGTTTTCTTTCTGTATCTTGCCCCCTGCCCATTGAATATCTAGTACACTGCTGGCATCAAACCGGTCTTGGCCCACACAGAGTTCCACCTGCCCACCGTAGTACTGAACGGTTTTAGCCACTAACAGGCTGGGTCTGCTGTGAAAGCCAAGCTTTACAGGAACACCTACGGTAATGGAAGAGCGCTCAATATTTTCATTGAGTATCTCCCGAGCCAGTTCTTTGCCGGTTGTAAGAAAGTGGCAGACATAATAAAATCCATAGTTAATGGTTCGATCAAGAAGCTCTTCCGGATCAATCATGGCGGATAATCGATCCTGAACCTTTTTGTAAATGTTTTTATATCCAGCTTTGTGAAGATGACGCTCATAAAAATGTAACAGCCTTCCGATCATTTGAAGAAGGTGAAATACAACCGAAAAATAACCCCGCAAATCTTTGAGCTTCCGGTTGCCAAAGCGGTATCCGCCGTGGATCACATATGTATCAAAAGAAGATTGAAGGTTATGCACAAGCATTTCAAAACGCCTCATATTCACTTCATTGACCTTTTCCGGTACAATCTTCAATATCTCTTGGAAATCATACGGCTCGTAAAATTTAAGCTGATCAAAACTTGCAGCGATGCTTAAAAATTCACTTGCAATTTTAACGATATGCGTTTTTTGCTGATCCTTATCCGTATCATCAATATTATAATCGAGAATTTCGCCGGTTATAATACCGGGGAACTCAGCCCTATCATAATTCTCGTCAGGTATGGGGATATTAAGCCGACGGGCCTCATTCAGTATAACCGGGGCCAATTTCATTATAGTCTTTCTTATAAAATAAAGTGTAGAAGTGCCTTCTTTTTCAAAAGCCTCAGTATCCGGGAGACCATAGAAATCGAGACGATTTAAAATATGTGTCTGAGAGTAGCCGCCAAGGCTTAGATGCCTGACAGCAGCGGTAAGCTCTCTGTAAAAAAACCATTCCTTGTTGTTTTTAGCGCCGTGAAAATCGAGGAAGTCTTCTAAAACCTGGGAACTTGCAATCAGCTCTGAAAAAAGCTTCTTTGTAAAAAGATACCGGGAAGAATTAAAATTTGAAATATAGATACAAGCTTTCAAATAATCATGAGAAAATATTCTAGCTTTCTCTTCAAAAGAAATATCGCAAACAGTTTTTTGAAATTTCATCGTCTACATCATTTCCTTCTGAGTTTCAGAAATCGTCTCGTCCAGTTTCTTTTTCAGATCGGCGGGCAATCCTTCAATGTCTACATTTAAAAACCCTCGCACGATTGTAGATATTGCTTCTTCTTCATCAAGCCCCCTTGCCATTAGATACTCTATTTCCTGCTGATCGATTTTACCCACAGCAGCTTCGTGAGACATTTCCACACCGGGAACGTATCCGGAAAGCTCCGGAACAGCTTGCATCAGACCGTCATTTAATATCAAACCGTTACACTCCAGATGTGCTTTAATACCGGCAACTTTGCCCACAAGTTCACCACGGGCAATGATTGATCCTCCTGATGAAATTCCGCGCGATATTATCTCGGCGCGGGTGTCAGGAGCATTTAACACAATCCGTGATCCCACATCCAGAAAACTTCCCGGTCCTGCCACAAGAATGCTGTTAAACCGGGCAACTGCTCCCTTTCCGTCCAAATGTGTGGTCGGAAACATCTGAAGAGACCCGACGGGTTTTAAGGAAATATAGTTAGAAATGATTGTTCCGCCTTCCTCAACCCGGATTGCAGTTCTGGGTCGAACATTGATCTTTTCCCCCCAGTCATGAATCATGGTAAACGTAAGCTTGGCGTCTCTTTTTACATAAAATTCAGAAATCCCTATATGCAGGCCTGATACCAGGTTAGGAGCGGTTGCACACCCGGTAATGATATGCAGCTCCGATCCTTGTTCGGCAATTACGATATTATGAACATTTTGTGAAAATTTTTCTTTTGCAATGTATAGACATGATTGGATCGGATCTTTTGTTTTAACACCGGCAAGGGCGTGAATAAAGTAACCTCCGTGTGAATTTTTGTTGGCCTGTAAGGTAAATTTGTCGGTATCCGGAGATATATTTTTCCACATATAATTTGAAAGCCATGCGTGTTTTTCCAGGGCCTGGGATATTCCCATGACCTCGATACCATCCCGCCTGGTTTTGCAGTGTATCACGGAATTGTCTTTTTGAATAAAGGTGCCTATACGGGAACTTTCATCAATATCGACGCCAACGTCTAAAAGCTGCTTTGCATCTGTTGACTCAATTTGTGATAAGTTTTCGACATAGGCATGATCTGTTGCATCAACGTTGTAATTTTCAATATTTATATCCAAGACGTTTTCTCGTTTGAACATCTGACGCACTCCTCATATCCGTATTCTCTGATCCACTTAAGGATCTCTCTGGCGTTTCTCGAACAGCATAAAATTCCGTTATAGAGAACCTGACCTCTGTCTGCCGTGATATAATCAAGTATATGTCCGGTGTGGGTAATAACAAGTGCGGATTTGGCATGATCACCGATAACCTTTTTATGAGGTCTGGTCTGGGGACATTTGATTTGCCTGCCCAAAAGTGAATTGATTGTATCACCGATAACAACAATGCTTTCAAGGTCAACTCCTGATTCGGGCTCATCAAGAAGAACAAGATCCGGCTGTTGTGCCATAAGCTGAAGCAGTTCGGAACGTTTTATTTCTCCCCCTGAAAAATTTCGGTTTACATCTCTGTCAAGAAGATCGGTAAAATTAAGCTCTTTTGCCAGTTCATCAACATCTGCGGAATGATTTATATCACAGATTTCAACAATATTTCTAGTGGTTAAACCGTTAATAGTCGGGGGTCTTTGAAACGAAACGCCGATACCTAATCGAGCACGCTCGTTTATTGGCATTTCAGTGATATCTTCACCTTTAAAAATAATTTTTCCATGGGTCACGTTATATCCGGAAAATCCCATAATGGTCATCATCAAGCTGGTCTTTCCGGATCCATTGGGTCCGAAAAGTATGTGGGTTTGCCCTTTGGGTATTTCCATGTTAACGTTATTTAATATGCTTTTTCCGCCGACTTCGACCTTGAGTTCTTCTATCTGAAGCATATGCATCTCCTCACCATGCGCCTTCATGAGCAAAGATCTTAAAATTTATGTACGGTCCGAGCAGTCAATAAGCCGAATTCTGTGTCCAATGCGGGTTGCCCCGGACTGGATAACGGTCATTCATCTATGGATGCCGGTTGCCGGGCACCTCTTGCGACCTACCCGGGAGCTTGAACGGGCCGCTCTCAAGCGCTCCCCTATTTGGTCTTGCACCGGGTGGGGTTTACAAAGCTTCCCCGGTCACCCAGGGAACTGGTGCGCTCTTACCGCACCTTTTCACCCTTACCCCGCTTAAACGCGGGGCGGTATATTTTCTGTTGCACTTTCCTTCACGTCGCCGCGACTCCACGTTATGGAGCACCCTGCCCTATGGTGTTCGGACTTTCCTCTGGATTCTATTAATGATCCAGCGACCATCTGGGCTGCTCGGACCGTATTTATCTGTCATCCGCGTAAATAAAATTATGAGTCTTTTAAGTATATAATCCTCTGACAAGTGGGGCAAAATTTTAAGCTGTCGCCAAGAAAAAGTTCATTGTACAGCTGGTGAGGAAGATTCATATTACATCCATAACATAAAGCATCCTTTACCGGTACCACCGCGAGCCCTCTCGGGTTCTGTTTCTTTATCAGTAAGTACTTTTTCAGCAATTCCGGATCGATCATACAGGAAACTTCCTCCCGGTCTTTATCAAGTTTCGAAAGCTTTATCCTTCCCTGTTCCGATTCCTGTTTTATGATCTCTTTTTCATTACTTACGCTATGGGAAAGCTGTAAATATTCATCCTTTTTCATTGCGATGTTTTTCTCATTCTCATCCATACGATCCAGGCAATCTATCATCTTGTCTTCAATTTCGGAATTTTTAGCCTTTTCTTCTTCGATTTCCTTTAATAACGATTGATATTCTCTGTTTGTCTTTACAGATCTAAGCTTCGCTTGAGTCTTTTTTTCCCTGTCAAGATTTATTCGCGCATCAGATTCATAGTCCCGATACTTTTTCTTCAACCCTTCGATAATAGACTCTTGTTCTTCTACGGTTTTCTCGAACTCCATAAGACCGGCATCCAGAGTTTCAAGCTTCTTCTGTGCGCCATTGAGTATTGATTTTATGTTCACGGCTTCTGTCTCGATTCCCTGCAGCTTAACAAGCATATAAATCTGTTCTTTCATATTGTCCAATACCCAACCCGGATAAGCCGGAAAAGCGACTAGTGTCCATCCATAAATGGTCTTTTTGACCAACCTCTGCGTTATGTTAAAAAAATAATCCTCGGAATATCAAACATATGCCTGTGGTTATTTTTTTCACATGCCTTGATCTTGAACAAAAATCCTCATTTCTGGATGGACACTAACTAAAGTTTGAAGTGCCTGAGTTCCATTATTAAATTATAATACCATAAACGGGTCATTTTCAAGTCCATATGACTCAACTTTTACATAAATTCCCTGTTTAGACAAAACTTTTTTAAGCCGATCCGCAAGCACATCGACGATCAAATGCTCCGATTCAAAGTGCCCGATATCGATAAGACCCAGATTTTCGGCTTCTACAGCTCTGGCATCGTGATACCGCAAATCTCCGCTGATATAAACCTGGGCTCCGGATGAAATAAAACTGCTCATCAAGTTTGAACCGCTTCCCGTACAGACAGCTGCCGTGTTTACAATTAAATCAGGATTTCCTGCAATTCTTACTAAGTTAAGCCCCAATTTTTCTTTAATTGATCGCGCAAAGGATATAAGGTTTGTGCTTTCACCAAGATTTCCGATGCGGCCGGAACCTTGCCGGTCTTCATATTTTAGTTGTGGATATATATCATATGCCATGGTCTCATAAGGATGATTTTTCCTTACATGTTCGATAACACTGTTTAGATCACTCTTTCGTACAACTGTTTCGATTCTGATTTCATCGGCATGGGTAATTTCATCCACTTTACCGGCAAACGGCTTTGATGAAGATCCCGGTCTATATGTACCTGTACCTTTGTTTCTAAACGAACAGCAGGTATACGAACCTATTTCACCGGATTTTGTTTCAAAAATCGAATTTAGAATCTGTTGTTCATACGCCACAGGTACATACAATACCAGTTTGTAATGTTCTGTTGCACCGACCTTCCCGAGCACTTTCAGATTTTTAATCCCAATCCGTTGTGCAAGTATATCGTTCAAGCCATCAATTGCATTGTCAAGGTTGGTATGAGCTGAAAATATAGCCATATGATGCCGGATTGCCTTTTGAATTATGGCACCGATAGCCGTATTTAAATTGATAGACCTTAAAGGATGAAATATTAGAGGGTGATGCGTAATTAAAAGGTCAACATCATTTCTACAGGCATCATTGACCACATCCGGGCCAGGGTCCAGGGCAATCCAGATCTTTCGAACCGGCCAGTCCTTTTGTCCAACCTGCAATCCCACATTATCCCATTCTTCTGCAAGCCGGATGGGTGCAATGGTCTCCATTGCCTTGATGATATCAAAAATTTTTGTTTCCATAACATCGCTCTACAATTTTCATTGCCACTAAGACACCAAGAAAGAAAGATTAATAAATTTATCCTTTGTGACTTTGTGGCAAATATTTTTTGGTTCAACTTTTAATCAACAAAAAAAGCGTGGCCATTTGTTACAACCACGCCTTGACTCTTTTGAATTTTTAGCCCGCAAGTTTCATTAACAATACCGAAAGGTAGGCATAAGATCATGTCATTTTATTATCCAATCATCAAGACCTTTGCAAAAGCCCCCTTTTGCCCAACCCCTGCGTCAGGCTCAACATTTTGCACGAAGTGAAGCTTTAGCTTTATCCTCAAAATACTCAATGTATTCCTGCCTGTCCCGTAGGTCCGGCAGATCGTACTGGGATGGTTAAAATTTTCGACTTCCCCTCCGGGGCGTAGGCCCCACGGGCCGGAGGCTTGGTCTTGAACCCCGGTTAAATATTAAATACGGATTTAACTGGGCAGGCAAAATTGAACATTTTTCAAAGGTCTCTCATCATAAGGGGAAAAAATAGGGGCTAAAAAAAAGTCCGCAATAAAAATTGGTGGGCCCACCTGGAATCGAACCAGGGACCGACCGGTTATGAGCCGGTGGCTCTGCCAGCTGAGCTATGGGCCCACAGGGCCACATAAAAGTAAATTATGTAACTTCAGAAAATTATTTTGTCAAGCTATGTTTGCTCTAAGTTCTCAATAAAACTTTTCAGTTTCCGACTTCTGGTAGGATGTCTAAGTTTTCTCAGGGCTTTGGCTTCTATCTGTCTGATTCTTTCACGGGTCACTGCAAAATCCTGCCCCACTTCTTCCAGAGTGTGGTCCGCCTTTTCACCAATACCGAACCGCATTCGCAATACTTTTTCCTCACGCGGGGTCAATGTTGCAGGAACCTTCCTCGTCTGTTCGGCAAGGTTCAGACTTACAGCAGCATCCGAAGGTAACATAAACTTTTTATCTTCTATAAAATCACCGAGATGGCTATCTTCTTCCTCACCAATAGGCGTCTCCAGCGAGATAGGTTCTCTTGCAATCTTTAAAACCTTGCGCACTTTGAATAGGGGGATTTCCATTTTTTCCGCTATCTCTTCAGGACTTGGTTCACGTCCAAGCTCTTGTACAAGGTACCTTGATGTACGAATAAGTTTGTTTATTGTTTCAATCATATGGAC
>JAUVTO010000134.1 GCA_030601485.1 Desulfobacterales bacterium
CAGGAGGCTCGGATTTAAAAGTAAGGGTTATTTTTGTATCCCGGCGGAGTCTCAGGAGAGATTTTTTTTGAATCAGACTGTTATCAGCATCGTCAAAGCGTATATTTGTTTCAAAAACCCGTCCCATGGACACCGCACCGAGCTCGATAATCCGGTCACGTATGCGGTCCATATCCGATAAATAAAATTTTACTTCGATTTCCAGATTTTCCATAAAACCCCTTTTAAAACATTTCCTATTATAAGCATATGTGGCATGATACCATCTTTTTGTCAATTCACGCTTTTTTCCCTTGACACAGACACAATTTTTATTTAGATGTCCAAGGTTCTATATTCAGAGGAGAAAATCATAGTGAAAAAATATACATATAGTGCAAAAAATACCGACAACAAGGGCAAATGGTATGTTGTTGATGCCCAGGATAAGGTTCTGGGAAGACTCGCCAGTACCATAGCCGCCCGCCTGCGGGGAAAACACAACCCGCTCTTTACACCCCATGTCGATACCGGTGACTGGGTGGTGGTTGTTAATGCGAATAAGGTTGTCATGACCGGAAGAAAATGGCAGCAGAAACAATATTATCGTCACAGTGGTTACATCGGGAGTCTTAAGACGATTACCGCTCAGAAACTTTTGGAAAAAAGGCCTGAAGATCTTATCCGTTTTGCCGTCAAGGGTATGCTGCCAAAGAACAGACTGGGAAGAAAGCTTTTCAAAAAATTGAAGGTTTATTCGGGTAATCAACACCCTCATGAGGCCCAGCAACCGGAAATTCTTGACCTTTAGAAGAGCAGGTTAAATTTTTTTAAGTATCGGGGAATTATATGGATAAAGAAAACGTTTATTATGCCACAGGAAAACGAAAGAGTGCCATCGCAAGAACCTGGATAATGACGGGGAACGGGGAAATTACCGTTAATGATCGCCCCATGGATGATTATTTCAAGGTTGAGGTGGTAAAAACAATTGTAAAACAGCCCCTTGTCTTAACCAATACTCTTGGATCATTTGATGTAAAAGCCCGGGTTACCGGCGGAGGTTTTTCAGGGCAAGCCGGTGCCATTCGGCATGGCATCACCAAGGCTTTGATGTTGGCTAACCCTGAGTTCAGGAAGGCATTGAAAAAAGCCGGCTACGTTCGGCGTGACGCCAGAGTCAAAGAAAGAAAGAAATACGGCCAGAAAGGTGCGCGGGCACGGTTCCAGTTTTCAAAACGCTAACATTTATTATATTCTTCATTTTCGGAAGGGAACAGGGAGCACCCGGTTCCCTTTGTTTATTCCTGATCTATAGTAATTTTCAAAAATATTTTGGCCCGCGTCTGAAATTCCGAACCCACCGTGGAACTATATGAAGCGTTTCAACGATTTTTCCACTCAGGCTTCCTTTTTTCCAAAAAAGCCGACATACCTTCCTGTGCATCTTCAGCCAGGCAGTTCATCACAATTGCATGGGTGGCGTAATTGTAAGCTGACGCGGTATCCAGGTCCACCTGTTTATAAAAAGTTCGCTTTCCGAAGGCAAGGGTATACCGGCTGTATTGAGCGATTTCCATGGCCCAGTTTCCGGCCTGTTCCACAAGTTTGTCCGGAGAAACTATTTTGTTTATGAGTCCGAACCGTTCCGCTTCCTCGGCTGAAATAAAACGACCCGTCAAGAGCATTTCCAAAGCCCTTCGTCGGCCCACAACCCGGACCAGGGGAACTGCGGGGGTGGAACAGAAAAGACCTATTTTTACCCCCGGGGTGGCAAACTGAGCCCCGGTTTCCGCAATGGCAAGGTCGCAGGCGGCAACCAGCTGGCATCCTGCTGCCGTTGCGATGCCGTGAACCTGAGCAATGACCGGCTGGGGGAGTTTGAAAAGGGTTTGCATCATCTCTGCGCATACTGAAAAAATCTTGTCAAAATGATTGACATTCAGGTCTGTTCCGACCATTTCCTTAAGATCATGCCCTGCACAAAACGCCGGGCCGTTTCCCCTGATGACAACCACACGGATATCCTGATCTTGGTCTATAATTTTGAGCTTATCCAGCATATTTGTCATCAATTCCAGAGAGAGTGCATTACGTTTCTCAGGCCGATTTAATGTAAGCCACGCCACGGGGCCGTTTTTATCCAGCAATACGGGTTCCATGTTAAAGCCTCCTTGCAACATTTCAGAACTCCTGACCTGTATACGTAATTTCAACGTGATATGAAGGTTTAGTCGTAATTTCAGACGCAACAATTTGAACATCGAACATCGAACATTCAACGTCGAACGTCGAATGTGGAAGGCGCTTCGCTTTGTCTTTATTATAAATGGTAGAATACATTATTCGATGTTCAACGTCCCGCCGTGCTCGCGCACTGTCGCGGCAGGTCGATGTTCGACGTTCATCTTTTATATGCCCTCAAGGTGTGGATTCTTCATTAAAATATGTTGAATCTGAGTTTACGCTAGATCAGTAGCCCTGCAATTGGAATAATGGAGCCTACTAATGATAAAATGTAACAGACCGGAAGATAAAAGGCAAGACAGTTATGGGATTTGTTTGATTGAACAGTGCTATGTGGAAGTGATGGAGTTAGTTAGTGTCCATTCATAAATGAGGATTTTTGTTCAAGATCAAGCCTCCGGCCCGTGGGGCCTACGCCCCGGAGGGACATGCGAAAAAATAAAGGCTCCCATATGCTGCGTTACCTGCCCGCTCGTGCCTTGCAATGGCAGGCGGGTTAAGGGTTCTAAGTAGCGCACTAAACCTTCACCCTTAAGTGCCTTGCATATGAAAGCCTCCGACTCGTGCAAAATTCAGTTTATTATTTTTATTTCTTGGCAACCGGCCGATTTATCCCGGCAGAGCAGTTATAATCGTGGGCGCTTTGACCATTGCATGAATTTGCATTTTTGCAATTTTATACCGCTCGAAATAAACCTTTGCGACCTCCTTTATAAATTTATATCCCAGATCAGGATCGGCTTCACAAAGTTTGAGCAATTTGTCTGCATCAATTGCCAGAACCTCTGAGTCTTCCAGGCAAACACCCGTTAGTGTATATTTCTGGGGTTTCATAAAGCAGGCCGTGCCAAAAAATTCGCCTTTCTCCCGCTTCTCAAAAGAAATTCCTATTTTTTCACCGGGTTCGAATCTATTCAGGCTGACCATTCCTTTGGTAACCACAAAAATGTGATCGGCCCGTTTACCCCTCTCGTAAACATGAGCCCCCTTCTCGAATGTTTTTGTTTCTGTGATTTCCACCAGTTCTGCCAACTGTTTTTCTGAAAACACATTGAATATATCCAATTTTTTAAAATCGTTAACTTCTACCATAATTCTCCTCCTTTGTTTTGTAAGGTTTATAAAGACTGTTTTAACTTCTCAATGCCTCAGGGCATATCCTTATGTCTGTGACCGATCTTTTTGTGATAGTTTCAGACACCATTCACGCCAGACGCAGTCCAAACGGTCACAGTTCCCGTCTGACTTGCCAAAACAATCCGGATTTCCCTCAATACGCTGAACGCTTCAAATGAGATTCGTTATATCCGGTAAATTTTCCCTTGAGTCAGTCCACATCCTATCACCCATTTCTCTTTCTTTTAGGTTTCGGCTCGCTTTGGCAACCATACTGAAGATAGCCATAAACTGCATTTTTTGCGTCAACTTTTCATCACTCCGGGTTTCGGGTGTCAGTGTTTAGGACCTTCGACACTGACACCTGATTACCCCTTCTAAACTTAAGAGCTCCCAGATAAAAACATTTGGGGTTTTGTGTAATAAACGGAATTTATCGACGGGTTATTTATTACCGGCTTTATTAATTTTGTCCATAGGGGAGGAGCTTCATTTTTCCTGAGGAAATTGCCTATGAGGGAATTTTCCCCATACGAAAGTGAGGATATTACCGATATGGTAGAATGTTAATGAGGGATTACTCTTTCCATAATTCTATGTCGATGAGGCCGAGCTTTGCAGCATAGCGTTTCAGTTCAATGATTCTGTGCAGATCGGGCTTGAGTTCCCTGGCCATTTGAAGTCCTTTATGCCCGGTGCCTGCTTCCCCGACTATTTCATACCTGGGGTTTTGACCGATGATCGTCTTAAGGCCTTCCCGGAACAAAGGATGGTCGTCAATGATTAATATGCGCTTTTTCTGACTCACTTTTTTGCCTTGAATTGCGCTACTCTTTGGTTCGATTTTAAGGATTTTTTTTGATAAAAAGATGGTGTGCAGATTTTTCTTCGACCATTTGATGAATACGTTTAATACAATCTATTTGCCAGCTCAGCATGTCCCGTAGGTTCGTAAGATCGTACTGGGGTGAAATTCTGCTATGCAGACCCCATTCGGGGGATTTCACCGAGGAACCTCTGAACCCTGAACCCGTGAACGGTTACAACATATCTTAGCAGTTCGTTTTCAGCATATCTAAAAAGCGACCGGCTTTAGAACCGTTTGTCTATGAATATTGTTGATTAAACTGGTGATATAGAATAAGAATAATTTTTACAGACTCCCGATTGACAACTCTACGAGCGTATTTCAGGAAACACCATTTTCAGAGGATTAATATGCCAGAAACCATAACCAACAGTATAGGTATGGAACTTGTTTTGATCCCAGCTGGTTCATTCAGAATGGGCGGAGACAAAAAACTTGAACAAGCTGAGGATCATGAGACCCCACGTCACATAGTTAAAATCAGTAAGACATTTTATATGGGTAAATATGAGGCAACTCAATCGCAGTGGTCTGAGATTATGAATAATAATCCAAGTGAATTTAAGGAGGACATAAGGCCGGTGGAAAAAGTTTCATGGAATGATGTGCAAGAGTTTATCCAAAAGCTAAATAATAAAGAAGAAACAAATAAATACCGTCTTCCTACTGAGGCTGAATGGGAATATGCAGCAAGAGCAGACACAGGAAGCACTTATTGTTTTAGTAGTGATATTAAAATATTAAGCAAATACGCCTGGTATAGAAAAAATTCAGCAAGTAAAACTCATCCGGTCGGTCGATTAAAACCGAATGCATGGGGCCTTTATGACGTGCATGGAAACGTCCATGAGTGGTGCCAGGACTGGTTTGATAGAAATTATTATTCTCAAAGTCCTTCAAACTCACCTATAGGCCCTTCATCAGGGTTGGCTAAGGTTTTACGGGGTGGTGACTGGGGAAGCGAGGACTGGTATTGTCGGTGCGCATCACGTAGCCTCAGCTCACCGGACCGTCGCAGCAACCGCCTGGGTTTTCGTCTGGTCAGGATGGTTTAGGTCGGCGCTCCGGCTGTAAAGCGCATTTATTTTTTAAGAAACTGATTTATAAATAAAAACATACCGTTCCTCATTGATATCAATTACAATATCCCCGCCCCTTGTTTCAGCATAAACGATCCATCCGGGCTTAGGGCCGCTCCCGCATTCAGCTTTAGGAACAAAATCGCCGGTCTTCCCGTTATACCAGGCAAGCAACATGGGTTGAGAGGTAAATTCTTTTGCTTTGTTATCGGCAATTTGCTTGATTGACGCGAAATCCAAATCTCGATCGTCAATCTTTAACTCTATTGGATTGTTCAGACACTCTTTTATGGAACAGCTACAACCGGTCATATAAATTTGCTCCTAATTCAATTTGAAAGTTTTAAGTGCCTAACAGTGATCTAACGTGCCTAAAGTTTACCCTGTGGAATGCGGAGCCTATTCCTCCGGGGTTAATGAATTCTATCATTTTTAAATTGGCCTCGCCCAAGGCGAGTTCCTTAACTTTAG
>JAUVTO010000117.1 GCA_030601485.1 Desulfobacterales bacterium
AGTTTTAAATAAAAAGGGGATTGTATGCCAGAGTGACATCGACCTTTTGTTTAATACAGTGGATTTAGTTTCTGCTTATGGCGCCGACAAAATAATCCTTGTAAGAAAAAACAATGATAATTCAGGTTTCTTCCAGCGAAATCTAATGTGTTTTCAAGCCGATTTAACGCTGGAAAATGCAAAAAATATTCAGGAAGCAGAGAACATTCTCGATGAAAGTACTCAACAATGTTGATGCACTCGTAAAACGTCCGCTTTAGACGGTTTCGTAAAAAGTTCAAATTCAAGGCGTGCAAATTTTGTAATCATGAGGCGTACTTTTCGTACGTTGAATGATTACGAAATGCAGCACAACGCAGAAGTTGGACTTTTTACGAGACCGTCAAAACTGAGAAATAATATCAGAAAGCCGAGAACAGCAAATTAAGGAGAATTTGCATGACGTTCTTAAACTCGCAAATAAATTTTTCTTGAATTCAAAATGATTACCTGTTTGTTTGATGATATTCCAAGCAATGAAAGGGAGTGTAATCATGGTTTTTCCGGTATCGGGTGTTGAAGTTTTTCCTTTAGTTCCGTTTATCGTTGCATTTATTGTTTCTTTTTTTACCTCCATGGGAGGGGTGTCCGGCGCCTTTTTGCTTCTCCCTTTTCAAATGAGCATCTTAGGGTTTACCAGCCCTGCGGTTAGTCCCACAAATCTGGTTTACAACATCGTTGCGATACCAAGTGGAGTTTATCGCTATATCAGAGAAGGGAGAATGGCCTGGCCCCTGGCCTGGGTTATAATTGCAGGCACATTACCGGGCGTCTTTATCGGTGCCATCTTTAGAATCCAATACCTTCCGGATCCGAAAAACTTCAAGTTTTTTGTGGGTTGTGTCTTGCTTTACATCGCTATTAGGCTGCTGTATGACCTGACTGAGAAAGGCGGTGCAAAAAAGCAAAAAACCAGGGAACTCGAAGAAAAATTTAAAAAAAGATCAAATCAAATCCGCTCCGGACAACAAGTAGCCCTGGAAAGAAAAGCGGCAGTGAGAACGGTTAAATTTTCTCTTACAAACTATACCTATGAGTTTTACGGTGAAACGTTTTCTTTTAATACCATCATCCTTTTTACGCTGACTTTTATTGTGGGGATAATCGGTGGTACATACGGCATAGGCGGCGGGGCGATTATTGCACCCTTTTTAATGACAATTTTCGGACTGCCGGTTTATACGATCGCCGGAGCTGCATTGCTGGGGACATTTTTAACCTCTATTGCCGGTGTTGCCTTTTATACCGTAATTGCTCCCATGTATGCCGATACGGGTCTGGCTATCGCACCCGACTGGATGCTTGGTGCACTCTTTGGTGCCGGCGGTTTTTTCGGAATGTATTGCGGCGCCAGGGTGCAAAAATATTTTCCGGCCAGAGCAATAAAACTTATATTGGGAATTGCAATTCTTTTTCTCTCATTAAAATATATCATCAATTTTTTCTGAACAAAACACTCTCGTAAAAAGTTCGCTTTTCTGACTTTTTATGAGAGTGTTTTTTACATTTTGGAAAAAATTCCGACACCCTTTCCCTTTCAGTCCAAAATAAGAATTCCATCCGATCTTAAAAAATATTCTGACTTATCAAGGTCTTATTTCATCATATCTCCAATAACCATTCTTGGCATGTCTCTTGCTTTCTTGTTAATGAAGGTTCGAATTGGATGAGCAAACCGGTTATCACCATCGATATAAATAATTCCATGAATAATGCGATTATGTTGTTAAAAGAACATAATATCAAGGACAAACAATTTTGTTGACCACAAGAGTCGTGGTCTGAAAGGAGGCAACTTCTATGACTGAAGGAATTAAAGTCCTGCTGGTGGATGACGAGAAGAGATTTCTGGACTCAATGACAAAGCTTTTAATTAGGAGAAAGCAATATGTCATGACCGCCGAAAGCGGTCCGGAGGCCTTGGCACAGATGGAAAAGGAGTCATTTGATGTGGTAATTTGTGACGTCAAGATGCCGGAGATGAATGGAATTGAAGTCCTGCAGGAGATAAAACGTCGTTTTCCCGATACCGAAGTTATCATGCTTACGGGCCATGCAACAATGGAATCCTGTCTTGAGGGCATACGTTTCGGAGCCTTTGATTACCTGATGAAGCCAACCGATATTGAAATTCTTATGGCGAAACTGGAGGCGGCATACGAGAATAAGACAAAGAAGGATGTCAAGATTCACGATGCTGAATTTGAACGCGATCGGGGGCTAATCATCGAGGAGATACTCCTGAAAGACGTAATAGAGCGGGATATCCCACACCTTTATGCCGATAGCTCACTTGCGGATGCGGTGCGTACTTTCAAGAAAAAACCGGATGCCCCGGTTAAAGAAAAAATATTTGTCATTAATGATTCCGGGGAACTTATCGGAAAAGTGAGACGCAGGCATATTCTCGAGGCGGTAATCCCCATATTTCAGAAGGAACAAATCATTAATGGGGATGACCTTACCTGGAAAGAATTTCTCAATATGGGATCCGGCCCTGCGGGCGTTTTGCCAATCGGCGAGATTATGAATAGGGAAGTGAAATCTTTGGGCGCTGATTCACATATCTTAGAGACGGTAAAGTTTATGATCGACAATAATTTAGCCGTACTTCCGGTTGTGCAAGGGAAAAAATTACTGGGAAGAGTTCGGATGTATGATCTCCTATTACTAATCAACGATATTATGGCCGAAGCGCTATAGCCACACGTTTGAGGCCACGCCTGAAGGAGGTAACACATGGCTGTTATAACCATTTTTGGACCATATGCTTCAAAAAGAAGGCAGTTCGGCACTGCCCTATCCAAGAAGTTGAACTACAACTACGCGGACAGGAATATAATTCGGGAGATGGCCCGCCGCGCAAATATATCTGAAGAATATGCGGAATCCTATGAAGATGGTCGATCCAGGGGACTGATGCAGATTCTTTCCAAGACGGTCAGCATGAACTTCATTAAAAGGATTGTCGGTGATAGTGCAGGGTATATAGATTCCAAGATTTACTTCAAATTGCTGGAAGAGATTGTCATTTCCCTTTACAAAAGAGACAATATTGTCATAGTAGGGCGGGGAAGCCACTGTATTCTTCAGGGATATGAGGGTGCATATTTTATAAAGATTAGGGCTGAATGGGAAGACAGAGTCAAAAATGCTAATAAATTATTGGCATCGCGAGTTTGCGATATTGAAGACTATATCCTTAAACAGGATAAAAAAGAAATGAAATTCATGGAGTATTTCTACAATGTTGACTGGTTAGACCCTTCACTATTTAGCCTGGTGATAAACCTGAGCAAACTGAGCATAGAGGAAGGTATACAACAGGTCGTTGATCTGATTTCAGCCTAAAAAAACATTTAACTAAGTTCACTGCGCCCCGTCTTCAATTGCAATAAAGGATGATGGTGGAGAAAAAATATATTCTGGAAAAAAGTTCGTGAGTGTACTGAAAATGTGGTTATTAAACCTGAGTAAACATCATATTTAAAACGAGTTGAAGATATCAATGTCCCATTGTAGAAAATTTCTCCCCCTTGCCGCATTCTTGCTTTTTGGCAGCATTACAGTGATTCTGTGGCAAAATCAAAACGGCCATGAACGGGAGCTCGTCTTTCGATATACGGAAAGTTCTTCAGAACTAATTCGGAATCGTATCCAAGATCTGATGAATGCTCGCATGGCTTCACTTGAATTATTGGCCAAGAGATGGGTTCAAAGGATTCCGCCTGACTTTAGCCGGAAGCGTTTCCTTGAGTTTGCCAAGAATATTTACACGCATTACCCTGGCTTCACGGAGATCAATTGGATCGATCCCGGGGGTGCTATTCGATGGGTTTTTCCGATGAAAAGCAATGAAAGTGTCATAGGTAAGAGTGTCTATGAAGGTAGGGATTCGCGTGTGCGGGATACATTTAAAGAGGCCGGGAAAAATCTCCAATATGCCGCCACCCCTTGTGTTGAAATTTTTCAGGGAGAACCCGGTTTCCATACATTCTGGCCTCTGGTCTATACCGGTAAAGTGCAAGGTTTTTTGAACGGTGTATTTCAGGTTAAGCTAATTGTGGACACCTGTTTTCCCAGGAACATTTTCAAGGAATTTTGGATCAGGCTTTACGAAGCCGGTCGAGTTGTTTACACGAATGAAAAACAGATCAACAGTAATCTGAAAAAGGATAAGTTGTGCGTAGTTCGAGAGATCCATTTCCCTGGAAAAATCTGGCAATTGGAACTTATTCCCAAGGCTGCCATTTACCCGCCGAGGATGGTTTGGAAGCTTTTCCTTCTGACTTTTGGCCTTGCCATATCGGCAATCATTTCAATTCTCCTTCATCTCCTCCTTCAGCGAATGCAAATGTACATGATAGCAAGAGACCATGCTCTTCAGGAAGTTAGCGAACGTAAGAAAGCCGAAGACCTTGTTGGTAAACTTTCTCAAACGTTGTTGCAGGCCCAGGAACGTGAGCGGCAGATGATTTCCCGTGAACTCCACGACAGGGTGGCACAAGACCTTTCGGTTTCAAAAATTGAGTGTGACATGCTTATCAAGAATCAACCTGCATTACACCACTCAGCAAAGGAAAAATTACTGAAAATCTCAAATAGCCTTCAAGGAGCCATCAGTGCCGTCCGGGATCTCTCATATGATTTACGTCCTCCGGTTTTGGATGATATGGGTCTTGTGCAGGCGCTTGAGATCTATTGTGAAGAGTTTTCTGAAAATAGTAACGTTAAAGTCGACTTTAAATCAGCCGGTATGTATAAATTAGACCTGGATTTTAATATTGAAATCCATTTTTACCGTTTGGTTCAGGAAGGTCTAAACAATATCCGCAAACATGCCGATGCCGCACAGGCGAACATAATGCTGATGGGAGTCTCTTCGAATATTATTCTTCTCATTGAAGACGACGGAAAAGGTTTTGATGTAAATGCACGGGAACTTGCAATAGGTAATGAGAAACGGATGGGTCTTCGAAGCATGAAAGAAAGGGTCAACCTGCTTGGAGGCCGAATGAAGATTCAATCACGCCCCATGCAGGGCACAAAAATATCTATAAAAATTCCTTTTAAAGAGCAAAAGAAATGAGTCGGAAAAAGCGCATATTAATCATTGACGACCATCCTCTTTTCCGGGAAGGCATTAAAACGATCATAGGAAACAGCCCAGAGTATGAAGTGGTTGGGGAAGCAGGCACCGGGCGTCAAGGACTTCAAATGGCCAGGGAACTCAAGCCCCATCTGGTCTTATTGGATATGGCTCTGCCGGATATAAGAGGCCTTGTGCTGATCGGTGATATTTTAAAATTTTCCTCCAAAACACGTATCCTGGTTGTCAGCATGCATTCCAAAATAGACTATATCGTAAAAGCATTTCAGTCCGGCGCCATGGGCTATTTGGCAAAGGAATCGGCTGCGGATATGCTCCTGGAGGGAATTGAGTATGTGTTAAAAGGTCATTATTTTATGGATATTTCGGTTTCCCATAAGGTGGTAAAAAAGCTTATCGGATTACCGAAAAAGCAGATAGCTGTATCTGGTACCGGCTATGACCAGTTGACCGCTCGCGAGCAGGAGGTCATAGTCCTGCTGGCCGAAGGGCTGTCTACAAGCCAGGTTGCTGATAAACTTTTCATCAGCCCCAAAACGGTTGAAAACCACCGTAGCAATATTATGCGCAAGCTCGATCTACATAGCATCATTGAACTGACACGCTATGCTGCAAAACTTGGCCTCATCGACGTAGATTTATGGAAAGAGTAATCCCTCATTAACATTCTACCATATCGGTAATATCCTCCCTGTCGTATGGGGGAAATTCCCTCCTGGGGAATTTCCTCAGAAAAAATGAAGCCATCCCCCTATGGACAAAATTAATAAAGCCGGTAATAAATAACCTGTCGATAAATTCCATTTATTACACAAAACATAACGTGCTTTTATCTGTGTGTTTTTTTGAGGGAGCCCTTAGATTCATGGCTTCAGATTAACGAGTGTATTTTCAGGTAGTTAGGGCCCGAACGAGAACTGGGATTTTTCGTTAAGATCGAGGAAGACGACGATTTTACCCCCAGTAGTGCTGGTCGTATTTCGAGGGCTGAGATTTGCGTCT
>JAUVTO010000009.1 GCA_030601485.1 Desulfobacterales bacterium
AAAGCGATTTCTCTGCGATCAACACGAAAATATTTTTTTATGGTGTTCAATCTTCAATTTTTAGAAAGCCGAATAATGATGCCCATGTAAAAAGTCCTAAAACCGTCATGCCGGACTTGATCCGGCATCCAGAAGCCATTGAATTTACTGGATTCCGGCTTTCGCCAGAATGACAAAAAAGGGTGTTTTTCGACTTTTTACGAATCCATCAATAATAAGTCTATATAATATCACCATATCAATTAACGTTTCAATAAAAAACTAAGGACGAAACATGGCAAACGCATTTGAATCCCAATACAGGGAGAACGCTCCACGACGGCGTGCATATCTTTCCAACCGACTGAAACTTGTGCTTAAGCACCTGTAAGTCCGAGCCGTGCCAGAGTTATTAAGAACAATTCGTCGCTAAATTATCCCATTGATTTTTTAAGTAATAATTTCATTCGGCTCGGGCTAACGCGTGCTAAAGCCCTTCAAACAGTCAGTCGGTTTCCAAGAGAAACACGCCGTCGCTACGCTGCACCGAAATCAAATGCGTTTACTCTGAGGGACGAAAAGTTAATGGAATAAATTGTTGCTCAAATATTAAATTTAAGATAGTAATCTTTTAATGAAAAAAGAGTGGCAAATTTTACGTCCTGATCCTCGTGATGTCGAAAAACTTGCCGGTATTCTAAAATGTCATCCCGCCATTGCTGCAATTCTAATCAACCGAAATATTGTCTCCCCGGAGGACGCCTCGAATTTCCTTAGTGCTTCATTGAATCATTTAAGCCCGCCGTTCACTCTAAAGGATATGGATGTCGCGGTTCACCGCATATTGAAGGCCATAAATCGTAATGAAAAAATTCTCATTTTTGGCGATTATGATGTTGACGGAATTACCGCAACCACAATCCTTTTGGAGTTTTTCCGATCAGTGGGTGCTGATGTATCATACTATATCCCCCACAGGATAAAAGAAGGCTATGGCCTGCAAAGCAGCCACATTATAAATTGCGCATTACCGAAGAAAATAAACCTAATTATTACCGTAGACTGCGGATCAGGGAGTCACGATGCCGTCAAGGAGGCAAATGCGGCAGGCATCGATGTAATCATCACCGACCATCATATTGTACCTGATGTCATGCCCCCGGCTGTTGCTGTTATAAATCCCGGGCGTCATGACTGTTCGTCCGGTTTTGATGATCTCGCCGGTGTTGGTGTGGCTTTTTGTCTTCTGATTTGTCTTAGAAAACAACTGCGTGACAAAAATTTCTGGAAGAACCGACCGGAGCCTAATCTAAAAAGCATATGCGACCTTGTGGCCCTTGGGACCCTGGCAGACATGGTTCCCCTTACTAATGACAACCGCATACTTGCAAAGACAGGGCTCGATATTATCGGTTCAAGTCCACGTCCCGGCATCAAAGCATTAATGGGGGTCTGCGGAATTAATAAACGTGCCGTGAATAGTGATGATGTGGTCTTCGGTCTGGCACCCAGATTAAATTCGGCAGGCAGGATAGACCACGCTTCTAAGGCAGTTGAACTATTAACGACTAAAAATATAGATGATGCCGGACAAATTGCGCGTTCACTCAATCATATGAACCAGAAACGGCGCAGCATAGAAAATGAGATGCTGGCTCAAATCGAGGACCATTTAAAGATAAATCCTTCACTGCTCCAAAAAAACACTCTGGTCTATGCACGCCAAAACTGGCATTTAGGGATTCTTGGAATTGTAGCTTCCAGAGTTATGAAAAAATATTTTTGTCCTGTGGTGCTTATTACTACGGAAGACGGGATCGGAAAAGGATCGGCCAGAAGTATTCCCGAAGTAAATCTTTATGACGGTCTTTCTGCTTGTGCCGGTGATCTTGAAAGTTTTGGCGGTCATTCAATGGCCGCAGGTTTGAAAATTAAGACTGAAAAAATAGGCCGGTTTGAATTAAACTTTGAAAACTTTGTCAGCAAAATAACAAAACCCGATGATTTTGTACGGAAAGTTTACATCGATTATGAACTCACTTTTGACGATATTTCAGAGGATCTCATCGACGAAATAGAATCCTTAAATCCGTTTGGTACCGGAAACCCTGAGCCGCTGTTTATGGCCAGGGACATAATGGTTGTATCTTCAAAAATTGTGGGTAAAAATCACAGGCGCATGCTGTTAAAACAGTCCGGAGGAAACACCGGTAAAACTTTTCACGCCATTCATTTCAACGTAAATACCGGCATTTCTATGAAGGAAGGCTTTGATCGTATCGCGTTCCGGCTGCGCTGGAACCGCTGGAACGGCAGGAAAACTGCCCAACTAATTATTGAAGAGGCTTAACCCGAACATTTTCCTTGCAATAGTCAGTTTCTGGCATTATTGTTGCCTACAAAAAAACTGATATTAACGGCAAGTAAAGGTGACATCTTATGGCTAAAATATTTCGGCCAAGCAGTCGCGAAGCACAGATCCTGTCAAAAATCGAATCTTCAAAAGAGTATGCCCGCAGAAAAACAATAAAGGGTATAAAAGACTGTATCGAACCACTCTCCAATGCCATTGCCATGAAGCTTGTTGAAAACAACCTTGTGGAAACCACAAACAAAAACGTACTCGAGGAACAGATCTTAAAGTGTCTCGAAAAACTAAGCCATGCGGATGACTTTGAGATCGACTATCAGAATTCACCATTCAGACATATTATAACACAGCCCAATGTTGCCAGCCTTTATGTCACCGCTTTTGTAATAGAGACCCTTATTAACCATAAAGTGGTCGTCGATATATTCGGTTCTGACGAAGAAATATATCTTTGCATTAATCGGCAAGTAGCAAAATTTCTTTCCTGAAAATGCGCCCTTCTTTCCTCCCCAGGTTAGTGAACGGACCTTTTGACGACCCCGGATTATTCATCCCCTTTCTTCTTGAAAAACGTGCCATAATTTTCGATCTGGGAGACATCTATTCGCTTTCGAGCAGAGACATTCTCAAAATCAGCCATGTTTTTATCAGCCATACGCATATGGATCATTTCATAGGGTTTGACAGGCTGCTGCGTCTTTTCCTCGGCCGGGAACAGCACCTTTACTTGTACGGTCCCCAAGGCTTTTTGAAAAATGTTGAAGGGAAGCTTGCCGGATACTCATGGAACCTTGTTAAACATTACAGCAATCTATTTGCATTGATCGTTACCGAGGTACATCCTGATTATATGATCACCAGAAATTACATATGCCAAAACCGATTCATGCCGGATCAAGAGGAAATCAAGGAGCCTTTTAACGGCCTTTTGCTTAAGGAACCGGCCCTGTCTGTTTCTTCAGAAATTCTTGATCACAGTATTCCATGCCTCGGGTTTACCATTGAAGAGCGATTTCACATAAATATAATGAAAGAACGTGTTGCCGGTCTCGGGCTTGAGATCGGCCCGTGGCTAAATGAATTTAAACAGGCTCTGTACCATAATACAGACCCTGATTCGGAATTTGAGGTTAGATACGGCAGGCAAGATTCATATAAAAAGAGGTTTATCCTGGGTGATCTCGCAAAGCGGATTGCTCTTATCACTCCAGGCCAGAAGGTTTCATATATCGTCGATGCCGCGTATAGCAAATCAAATGAAGCCAAGATTATTGAACTTGCCAAAAACGCGGATCACCTGTTTATTGAAGCGGCATTTCTTGAAAAGGACAGGGATATTGCCGAAAAAAAATGCCACCTCACCGCCTGGCAGGCCGGCAGCATTGCAGGTAAGGCCGGGGTAAAACAGGTTACGCCGTTCCATTTCTCACCCAGGTACAAGGGATTACAGCAGCTTTTGGAAACGGAAGCCATGGATTCATACCACAGGCATATTTGACGGTCTCGTAAAAAGTCCAACTTCTGCGTTGTGCTGCATTTCGTAATCATTCAACGTACGAAAAGTACGCCTCATGATTACAAAATTTGCACGCCTTGAATTTGAACTTTTTACGAGACCGTCTAAATCGGACTTTTTACGAGTTCATCAAAATTTGATTAATTCACAATCCAAGATCTTAAACCCATATCCCTATCATTTTAAGATGGCTGGCTTTCATCGCAACTAAAATATGTTGATATTTAAAAATTTAGCTCGTAATTAATACCTAATCGAGAACCAACGAAATGGCACCGGTAACGGGTTATGAAAAATCATGTAAATGAACTTATAAGCTTGGCGGTTATCCTGCTGCTTGTGGCATCCTGCAGTCCGTTCAAGCCACGGGTAAGGCAATCACCTGCCGGTGAATTACCGCCCACGTTTTCGCTGTATACGGCGGAATCCGAACCGGCAAAACGGTGGTGGGAAGAATTCAATGATCCTGAGCTCAACGCGCTTATCATTGAAATGCTCTCTGAAAATTTAACCTTGAAAGAAACCTGGGCGCGCCTCAATCAAGTTCGGGCGCTGGCCGTTCAGGCCGGTGCCGCACTCTATCCGAGTCTGACAGGGACTGCCGGGGCTTCTTATACACGTCAACGGTACGGCAACGGCTCCCGAAAAACCGTATCCGATGACAATTATTTTCTGGGGGCTGTCAGCAGCTACGAACTGGATCTGTGGGGGCGAGTTCGTTCCGGGCGAGAATCCGCTCTGCTGGAGGCGTCCGCCGCCCGGGAAGATGTGAATACGGCCGCAATGACCCTGGCGGCAGAGGTTGCCCAGCGCTGGGTGAATATTATTGCCCAGCGAATGCAAAAACGGCTTTTGGAACATCAGCTTCAGACAAACCTGACATTTCTGGAACTTATTGAGCTCAGGTTTTACATGGCCATGGTGTCGGCTCTGGATGTTTATCAACAAAAACAAGTGGTTGAGGACATTATGGCCGAAATTCCCATGGTTGAGGCTCGGGAGCAGCTGCTAAGGCATGAGCTGGCACTGTTGTTAGGGAAACTTCCTCAGACTTTCCTGAATATCAGTCGGGAAGATTTCCCAAAACCGATCGAGATTCCGGCAACAGGACTGCCTGCCGATCTTCTCTCAGCCCGGCCGGATTTGCGGGCTGCCGGGATGCGGCTGTGGGCGGCGGACTGGCAGGTGGCGGCCGCACGCGCGGATCGACTACCGGCAATCAGTCTGACGGCCCAGGCACGCTATGGCGAATCAGATATGAACGTGCTTTTCGACAATTGGCTTCTCAGTCTGGCGGGCAATCTGACCGCGCCGATATTCGACGGCAAACGGCGGGCCGCCGAAGTGGACCGCAGTCTGGCGATTGTGGATGAAAAGGTGTCGGCATACCGGCGAACGGTTTTGACGGCCATCAAAGAAGTTGAAGATGCGCTCGTTACTGAATCCAAGCAGCGGGAGCATATCAAGGGGCTTGAGAAGGTTAAGGATACTGCGCGCAAGGCTCTGAAAGAGGCAGGGAATCGCTATCGTAAAGGCCTTACCGATTACCTTCCGGTGCTGACCCAGCTGTTAAAAGTTCAAGGTCTCGAAAGGAATTTGATCCAGCAACAGGCAAACCTCCTGAGTGCCCGCATCAGTCTCTATCGTGCCCTGGGAGGAACATGGACGGAATCGCTGCAAGAGTTTGAAGTGAACTAAAGTTAAAGAATTCTGTCAATTATATAAAATCAGCGGAGCGAAGCGACACCATAACTTTAGGCACTTTAGCTCACTTTAGGCACTTTAGCTCACTTTAGCTCACTTTAGGCACTTCTAACTTGTCCGGCTTATAGGAGAGCAGTCCCTTTCAGGGGCAAACCAAAGCCTGGTCCTCCCTCCGGGCCGTAGGCTGGGCCAGGATTCTTTATACAGGAATAAAAATGACGGATAATACGCAGGACAGTGGTTTGCTCGGGAAACATCCGAAACCGGGCCGAAAGCCGCGACCCATCATCAGGATTGTTTTATCGCTTGTCATACTCAGTATGGGTGTGGGTACGGCAGCTTACCTGAAAAACAGTGCGCCTCGAACCCGGAAGCGGCCGCCGGTCAAATTGAGTCCGACGGTTAAGGTCGAAACCATACGGCCCTCCGGATATCAGATTGTAGTGAGGGCCATGGGTACCGTGATTCCCGACCGCGAAGTGGTGCTGAAGTCTCGTGTTTCCGGAGAGGTTGTTGACATTCATCCCGAATTCACGGAAGGCGGGTTTTTAAAAAAAGACATGAAAGTGCTCCGGATCGACCCTTTGGACTACGAACTGGCTCTGGCGCGTCAGCAGAGTGCGGTAGCCGATGCCGAGTATGGCCTGAAACTGGAACTGGGCCATCAGGCCGTGGCCAAACGTGAATGGGAGCTGTTAAGCGGGGACCAACCGGTGCAAGATATGGAGAAGGAACTGGCGCTGCGCGAACCCCATCTGGACAAAGCCAGAGCAGAACTGGCGGCGGCCCAAGCCGAACTTAAGACGGCCATGCTGGACCTTGATCGAACCCAGATCATGGCGCCGCTCAATGCCATAGTTCGTTCTAAATCAGTGGATGTGGGTTCCCAGGTGACGCCTCAGGAGTCGCTGGCCGAACTGGTGGGGACTGATGCGTACAGAATCCAGGCGTCCATACCCACCGATCGTCTTGGATGGATCCAAATCCCCGGCAAAGCCGGTGGTTCCGGTTCCAAAGCCCGGATCATTTACGGCCAGGGTCATGAATGCATGGGTACGGTTACCCGGCTGATGGGAGATCTTTCCACCGAGGGGCGCATGGCCCGCATTCTGGTGGAAATAAAAGACCCGCTTGGCTTGAAGGCTGTGAATCAGGATCGGGTACCGTTTTTAATCGGCGAGTACGTCCGGGTAGAAATCCAGGGACGCAAACTTGACGGCGTATTTCAAATTCCGCGCACCGCTTTCAGAGATAATTCAACTGTCTGGATCGCCGGTGAAAACCAAACGTTGGAAATCCGGAAGGTGCGTCCGATCTGGCGTGACGCCGACATCGTCCTTCTGCAAGACGGCCTTAAACCCCATGAACGGCTCATCGTTTCGGATCTGCCTGCAGCGGTGGAGGGTATGCCCGTGCGAATCGATGATTTGAAATCCGAAATCAAGAGCGATCAGCCTGTGAAGGAAAGCGACGCAAGGGATAGGAGTTCTTAGTATGAGCAGCCTGCCGCAAAACGGTTCTCCCAAAAAAGGGGCGATCGTCTGGATGGCCGGTCACTCTGTGACGGCCAACCTTGTCATGCTAATACTTTTGCTTGGAGGACTCTATCTGGGCATCCGGATCAAGAAGGAAATTTTTCCTTATTTTGAACTGGATCTGGTCCGAATAACCGTTCCCTATCCCGGTGCCAGCCCCCAGGAAGTGGAAAGGGGTATCATTTTGGCCATAGAGGAAGCTGTTCAGGGGCTGGAAGGTGTCAATGAAGTACGCGCATCTGCCAGAGAAGGCTCCGGAACGGTTACCGTAGAGATGATAGAAGGCGAAAATCTGCAAAAACTGGCCCAGGACATTCAGAGCGAGGTGGACCGGATTAGGTCCTTCCCGGAAGAAGCTGAAGAACCACAGGTGGTGATCGTTTCCAGAAAGCGTTATGTGGTTTCCCTGGCGCTTTATGGAGACCAGAGCGAGGGGGTTTTGCGTGAATATGCAGAATACTTGCGGGACCGGTTGATTCAACAACCGGACATTACCCAGGTGGAGCTGACAGGTGTGCGCAACTATGAGATCAGCGTCGAAATTCCTCAGGACACCCTGCGGACCTATAACCTTACCCTCGAGGAAGTTGCCATGCTGATCCGCAGGACATCCGTGGAGCTTCCCGGCGGCGCCGTTAAAACTCCGGGGGGCGATGTCCTGGTGCGGGTTAAGGAACGCAAGGATTACGGGCATGAATTCGGAAAGATTCCGATTATTACGGCCAACGACGGAACCCAAGTCCTGCTTGAGGATATCGCTGATATAAAGGACGGGTTCGAAGAAACCGACAATGCCGCCACTTATAACGGCAAATCTACCGTGATGATCGAGGTCTTCCGGGTCGGCGATCAAACCCCTGTTTCGGTATCCAATGCCGTTAAACAGGTTGTAGCCGAATTCAATCAGGAGTTGTCTCCCGGGATGGCAGTTGTTCTTCGCAATGATCGGTCGGATATCTATCGCCAGCGTATGGCGCTGTTGATCAAAAACGGATGTATAGGGTTGGGGCTGGTGTTTATCTTACTGGCATTGTTTCTGGAAGCGCGGCTTGCTTTCTGGGTGGCTTTAGGCATTCCTATTTCTTTTTTAGGTTCTCTTTTATTTTTGCCGGCCATGGATGTCAGCATCAACATGGTTTCTATGTTCGCGTTTATTGTCACCTTAGGTATCGTGGTGGACGATGCCATCGTGGTCGGGGAAAACGTCTATCATCATCACCAGCGCGGTGTCCCGTGGATGGAAGCCGCTGTTTCGGGAACCAAAGAAATCGCCATGCCGGTTACCTTCGGCGTACTGACCAATATGGTGGCTTTTGTTCCCATGTTCTTCGTTCCCGGCATCTTAGGGAAGATTTTC
This sequence comes from Desulfobacterales bacterium, assembly GCA_030601485.1. Taxonomy (GTDB): domain Bacteria; phylum Desulfobacterota; class Desulfobacteria; order Desulfobacterales; family UBA11574; genus S5133MH16. The sequence goes on from JAUVTO010000009.1 coordinate 8,463, forward strand.
AAACAAATTCCCGTGGTCGTAATCAGCGTGTTTGTGATTTCACTGATTGAATGCTTTTTTATTCTCCCGGCCCACGTCGGCCATCAGAGACCGACGGAAAAAGGGTTCTTCGGCTGGATTTACGTCCGGCAGCAGCGATTCAGCAAGGCTTTTGTCCGTCTGGTTGTCCATCGATACGGTCCCTTACTGGAGTTGGCCCTGCGCTGGCGATATGTGACCATGTCCCTGGGCATCGCTATTTTATTGATTACGGTGGGCTATGTGAAGAGCGGACGCATGGGGTTTGAACTGTTTCCCAAGATCGAATCTGATTATGCCATGGTCACGGCCACGCTGCCCTTTGGAACCGCTTTTGAAAAAACCGAAAAGGTGCAACAGATTCTGGTCCGCGCCGCCCAGAAGGTTGTGGCCGAAAACGGCGGAAAAACACTCATGGAAGGAATCTTCGCCAATATCAATGACAACAGGGCCCAGGTCCGTATCTACCTGACTCCGCCGGATAAGCGTCCCATGTCGACCGCGCAAATAACGGAACGCTGGCGGGAACGGGTGGGGGTTATTCCGGGCTTGGAATCAATTTTATTTGAATCCGATGCCGGCGGGCCCGGCCGCGGAGCAGCCATTACCTTAGAACTCAGCCATAAAGATATCGGCCTGCTGGAACAGGCTGCTGCCGAGGTTGCCGAAGCCCTGGGATTCTACCCCAATGTAAAAGATATCAATGACGGTTTCGCACCCGGCAAACAGCAGATCGATTTCCAGATCAAGCCCGAAGCCCGAAGTCTCGGATTAAGATCCAAGGAGGTGGCCAGACAGATCCGGCATGCTTACTATGGCGCGGAAGCATTGCGGCAGCAGCGGGGACGCAATGAAGTAAAGGTTATGGTCAGACTCCCCAAAAACGAACGGGTTTCCGAATATAATCTTGAAGAAATGATATTACGAACCCCGACCGGAAGCGAAATTCCCTTGCGTGGTGCCTTAACCATAAACCGGGGACGGGCTTACACCGATATCAATCGTCGGGACGGCCGCCGGATCGTATCGGTGGAAGCCGATGTCCGGCCCCGAAGCCAGGCTGGCCAGGTTTTGGAATCGCTAAAGTCTGAAACCCTGCCGGCATTGCAGAAGAAATATCCCGGTCTGACTTTTAGTTTTGAAGGCCGTCAGGCCGACCAACGTGAAAGCATGCAGAGCCTTATGCGAGGACTTTTGGTGGCAGTTATCGTTATATATGGACTGTTGGCCGTTCCGCTGAACAGCTATATCCAGCCCCTGATTATTATGTCGGCTATTCCTTTTGGCATCGTGGGGGCCGTGATCGGGCATCTGATCATGGGCTACAGCCTGAGCGTGCTCAGCATGTTTGGCGTGGTGGCGTTGTGCGGAGTGGTAGTCAATGATTCGCTGGTGCTGATCAGTTTTGCCAATCGCAAGGAGCGGACCGGAATGAGCCGGCGCGACGCCGTTCATCAGGCGGGTATTCAACGGTTTCGGCCGATTATTTTGACCACCCTGACCACTTTTGGCGGCCTGTCGCCGATGATCTTTGAAACATCTCGCCAGGCCCGCTTTTTGATCCCCATGGCCCTTTCTTTAGGGTACGGCATCCTGTTTGCAACGCTGATTACCCTGATTCTGGTGCCGTCATTTTACTTGATTGTCGAAGACTTGTTAAAATTGGCAAGTATAAAAAAGATGTCCGATTGAAAATCGGCTACTGGCCCAGCAATCCTTTTAGCAGGCCTTTGGTAATTTCTTGAAGCTGCTTCAGTTCCTCTTTTTCAAATATTTTTTGGGCCTTTTCTGATTCTAAGACTTCTTGGAGCTGTTGTTTGGCAACGCTTTTTAAATCCGGTCGAAATTTTGGAGAAGAGAAATTTCCCGTTATCAACACCGGTACCATGATTCCGGAACGCTGCGTTTCATCCCCCTGACCTTTGATTGTGCCGACGACCTTGGGCTCTACCCGAAAATCTAAAGTTTCCCTTACGAGATCGGCAGTTCCCTTTGCGATGACTCGCAGCAACGGTGACTTAAGACTGGTTTGCGGTGTATTTATCACCCCATTGGTGATGGTAAAGGGAGCTTTAAGTTCTGCAAAATCCGTCCGGGATTTCTGATCTGATTTTTCTGCAAGACCAAACGCAGCCTGGACATTTTGGACCATTCCGACAAGATCGATGCCTTTTATGGCACCGTCGTTGAACAATAATTCGCCATGACCATTCAACGTTTTTTTGATTAGTGCGGGATCGGTGCCGGCCATAGCCAACGTCACGTTTGCCTGCATGACACCTTCAAAAATGTCCTTCTCCAAAACGTCCCTCAGTAACGGGCCGGCCTCAACTTTTCTGACATTCAGTCTTATATTGCTCTCGGGGATATCTTTGGTAACGTTGAGCGTGGCTTTGCCGGACACGTTTCCCTGATACATATTTAATTTCAGGGGATCCAGGTTGAATATCCCGTTTTTTGCATGGATCTTCAGGATTACATCTTGAATTCTTGCTTTATTCGCAATGAGCGTACCGATTTTCAGTTGCCCATCCAGGATTAGCCGACGCAGGGGTGTGTAATCCGCCTTTTTTGTCGGTCCGGTCGCAGATTCTTTGCTCATTTCTATTTTTTGAGATTTTGTCTCTTGATCCTGTTGCTGTACGGATGATTTCTTGTCGGATGTTGGAGGCAAATATCGATCCAGGTTAATCTGATTCAGATTCAGATCAAATTTTACGGCGGGTTTGGAAAAATCAGAGGCTTTCATGGAAAAATTCAGCCTGGATTCATCCAGACCCAGGATACCGTTGGAGACCGACACTTTTTTCGAGTTTGCTTTGATATGGGCGTTGAGGGTCATGCGATCAAAAGCGTTAGGATCGGCCGTTGCCATGGGAAAGGTCCGGCCTAAAGCTGCCACCATTTTACGAGGTGAAAATTCAGCCACCTCCAGGTCCAGTTCAATACCGGGGAAAACCGCCAGATTTTCGAGGGCTCCCTTGAACCGCAGGGTTAACTGATTTAGAACCGTTAACGATAAATCCATGGAAACGGATCCCTCTTGGAAACCTTTTCTCACCGGTCCTACAGATCCTTGTATTGATAACGGTTGCTTGTCCACAACGGCAGAAAATTTAAGTTCCACGGGGCGATCCAGGGATACCTCTTGCAGGGTTAGATTGATATCTGATACTTGTTTACGTATACCCGCGGCATGGTCAATCCACAGAACTTCCCCATTTTTTATGGAAAAATTTCCAACCCACAGAGCACTAATCGGAAGACCCGTCTCAGAAATTTTTCCAGCCGGTACTTTTTCGTCCTTCTTTGGTTTGGTGGTTTTTTGGGGCAGCTCCCAGTTTACACGGCCGTCTTTGTTTTTTACCAAAACCATGCGGGGTTCATTTAAGATGAACTTTTTAACCTGGATATCTTTAGATAACAAAGGGAGGAGTTTGATTCTGGCTTCAAAGGATTTAATCCTTACAAAATCCTTTTCTTCAAATTCCTTAACATTGCCTAAATGAAGATCAGAAAACGAGATGCCGGCCCAGGGAAAAACAGAAAGACGAAGATCATCACCGATGGAAAAGGGGCGTCCGAAAGCTTGGGCAACTTTTTTCTCAAGTTCGGGCTTGTATTTTTGAACATCCACAACCCTGGGAATAATCAAAATGGCTGCAATGATGATCACCACCAAGCTTGCAATTACAATAAGTCCCCATTTTAATACTTTCTTCATGGCATACCTCCTTTATCCGAAGGAAAATATAAGGAATATTTTTTATTTTATGCACCCTATTCCCCGGTGTCAAGCCATATGCCGGCACTTACCAGGGCAAACGCATTTTAATCCCAATACAGGGAGAACGCTCCACGACGGCGTATATCTCTTTCCAACCGACTGAAACTTGTGCTTGAGCACCCGTAAACCCGAGCCTCTTCCTCTATACAAGAAAGCGCAAAACCAAGATTGCGTTTTGCGCTTTGTTTACGTTTTGATATTATATAAGCTTCAGACCACGTCCTTGTTATAGCAGGTCAGACAGCATTGCAGGCAGCGATCCGATTCATACCGAGCTTCTGCTTCGCTGATAACAAGATCAGCTTCAATAAAGGATGTAATCCGATCTTCCACCGGAAGTTCCGGCATCTTTGCCCTTGCAGATTTTTCTATTCCTTCAACCGATTCAAAAATTGACACCGGTATATTATTCGTGAATAATGTTTTATCCGGTGTTGTTATTTCCTCGCCGGCAATGTATAAATGGATCGAACGGGCTGCTCGTCGGCCTGCGCCGATCGCAGAGACAACCAGGTCAGCACCGGTAGCGGCATCCCCGCCGGTAAAAATATAAGGTATGCTGGACTGCAGAGCCACCGGATCTTCACAGTCGATTGTATTCCAGCGGGTGAGGTTCAGACCCTCATCAAGCCGCTTGCTTTCATCCTTGAAAAAGACATCCGGCCCCTGTCCGATAGCAGTAATCAGCATATCGATTTCCATGACGGTCTCCGAACCTTCAATGGGCACCGGACGGCGTCTGCCGCTTGCATCCGGTTCGCCAAGCTCCATCTTCAGATATTCAAGACCGGTTACATTGCCTTCCTCATCTCCGATCACGCGGGTCGGCGCAGCCAGAAAAGTAAATTTTACGCCTTCATGTTCGGCGGCGACGATTTCAACCTCATTGGCCGGCATTTCTTTCCGGGTTCGGCGGTAAACAATTGATACCTCATCAGCACCCAGACGAATCAGGGTGCGAACACAGTCGATGGCAGTGTTACCGCCGCCGATCACCACGCACTTGTTGCCGACAAACGGCTGACGATCTTTGGCACCGTCTTCCTGCTGCCATAAAGAAAAATTTGACAGAAAATTAATCCCGGTATAACAACCGCCAAGATTTTCACCTTCAACCCCCAAAGTGTAGTCTTTCCAGGCGCCGATACCCAAAAACACGGCGTCATATCCGGAAGCCACAAGCGATCCGATGTCAAAATCACGGCCCAGCATTACGTTTGGCTTGTGTTCAATCCCTATGTTTAAAATCCCATCGGTTTCCCATGCCAGGACCTCTTTGGGGAGTCGATATTCGGGAATTCCATAACGAATCATACCCCCTAATTTAGGCATGGCGTCAAAGATGGTAACATCATGGCCCAAACGGCGGAGAAAAAAAGCACAGCTTAATCCGGCCGGCCCGCCACCGATGACAGCCACTTTTTTACCGGTGGAAGGGGCCACGGATACGGGAAGATGACGTCCTGAATTTATTTCATAATCGGCAACAAAACGTTTCAACTGATTGATGGAAACCGCTTCGTCTTCAATGCCTCTACGGCACTTATCTTCACAAGGGTGCGGGCAGACCCTGCCGCAGGATAACAGTAAAGGATTTCGTTCCCTGATAGTGTTTACCGCGCCTTCGTAATCCCCGTTCTTGATTTGGTAAATATATCTTGGAATGTCAATTTCAGCAGGGCAGGTCTGCTGGCAGGGGGCGATACGATCATCGTACTGATTGAGATGGAGCAGCTTTTGGGACATGGTTTTGATTTCCATGATGTCCTTTGGGCAGACTTTTTCACATGCACCGCATCCCACGCATTTCATTTCGTCAACAACCGGATATCCATGGGGTCCTATCTTAAGGGCATCAAAAACACAGGCCCTGACACAGTCGCCCAGACCCAGACATCCCACCGGACATTCGTGTTTTCCCCCATATAAGGTGGCAAGGGCCTGACAGCTGTTAATACCCATATAATAATATTTATCGGGTGCCCGATCACCGCCCGTGCAGGTATTGTAAGAAAGCAAGGATTCGGCCGTACCCGGATCCACGCCCATGACGGCGGCAATATTGGCCGCAGCTTCAGCGTCGGCAACGATACAGACACTGGGAGGCGCTTCACCGGCCACCACGGCAACGGCCGCGGCGGAGCATCCGGTATATCCACAACCTGCGCAGTTTGCGGCGGCCATAAATGCTTCTACCTCGGCAATTCGGGGGTCCTCATAGACATAAAAAACTTTTGAGGCAACACTCAGCATGAGTCCGCATACTGCCCCCAGGCCCAACATAAACAAAAGAGCTGTTAACACAATGACCTCCTTGGTTATTCCCTAACCCGGACAAGCCGGAAAAGTTACAAGTGAGCTAAAGTTTGAAGTGAGCTAAAGTTAAGGAGTCGCCTTGCTCCGACTTTTATACAAATTGGCAGTATTCCTTAATTTTAGGCACTTTAGATCACTTTAGGCACTTCACACTTAATTGTCTAAGCAATTTTTTGCCACAAAATATACAAAATCCACAATTAAGCGCCTAAACAGGCTTTTTTACACCATTCCTTTAAAAGAAAAAAATGCAAGCGCAATTATTCCGGCGGTGACCAATCCGATGGACGTATCCTGGAGCGGCTTTGGAACCCTGGCTAAAGTAATACGTTCACGGACACCTGCAAAAAGAATAAGTGCAACACCGAAACCCACGGCAAACCCAAACGATGAAACAAGGGACTTCATAAAGCCTAACTCTTCATCGATGTTTATGACACAAGCGCCCAGCACCGCACAGTTTGTCGTAATCAGCGGCAAGAAGATACCGAGTCCGGCATACAGGGCGGGAATGCTTTTTTTCAGAAACAACTCAACAAACTGAACAAGGGATGCAATGACCAGGATAAATGCGATGGTTCTAAGATATACCAGATCAAATGGTATCAAAAAAAGATGGTAGATAACCCATGTGATGGATCCTGCCAGAACCAGGACAAAGATCACTGCCATGGCCATACCCACAGCCGTCTCCATTTTCTTTGAGGTGCCTAAAAAAGGGCATTGGCCCAGAAACTTGGCCAGCAGAATATTGTTCACAAAAATGGTACTGATAATTATTGAAAAATAGCCCATTTCGCTCATTTATCTTCTCCTCTTTATTTCTCAAACAGGTTCATGATGCAAAGCATCAGCCCGAGACAGACAAAAGCACCGGGGGCCTGAACCATGAATGTAAACGGCTGGAATGAAGGTCCGAATACCGATGCTCCGTAGAAAGTGCCGGTCCCCAGAACTTCCCGAATAACTCCAAGCGAAGCCAGGGAAAGGGTAAAACCAATGCCGATACCCAGGCCATCCGCCATGGAAGGCAAAAGACCGTTTTTGGATGCAAATGCCTCGGCACGTCCCAGAACAATGCAGTTAACCACAATCAACGGTATAAACAGGCCCAATTTGAGAAACAGCCGATAAGCATACGCCTGCATCACCAGCTCTACTACAATAACAAAAGTTGCAATAATGATGATAAAACAGGCGATTCTCACTTTTGGCGGAATGATGTTCCTCAATGACGAAACCAGAATATTGGAGCATAACAGGACAAATGTCGTGGCCAGACCCATTCCGATTCCGTTTTCCATGGTTGTGGTGACACCCAACACCGGACACAGACCCAGCACAAGCCGAAACGGTGGTATTTCTGCCCATAGTCCTTTGGTAAATTCCTGAGTGATAGTCTTAGCCATCTTGATCTCCCTATTTATGAGTCTGTTGATTAATGGTCTTTTCGCACAATCTCTGCGTTATGCTCAAAAAATAATCCTCGGAATATCAAATATATGCCTGCCTGCCCCGTAGGTCCGGCAGATCGTACTGGGGTGGTTATTTTTTTCGCATGCCTTGATCTTGAACGAAAATCCTCATTAATCAACAGACTCATTTGTTAAATTCCTCTATTTTTTCAGTAAGCTGGGGTTTCAGCTTTTGATACATATTTCCGGCATCGGTCGCGGCCGCACAAACTGCCCGGGAAGTGATCGTTGCGCCACTGATTATATTTACCTGGCCGCCGTCATTAGTGACTTTAAAGGGTTCCGTTATGGAAAAGCCTTTAAATTGAGAGGTAAAACCAGGATCATCCTTTGCCATTGCTCCCAGCCCGGGGGTTTCACTGTGGGTGGTAACCTCTATGCCGACAATCTTGTCGGTGACTATGTTGACACCTACCATCAGGCCGATATCTCCACTATACCCTTTACCGAAACGTTCAAATGCAATCGTATTGGCCTTGCCGTCAAATTTGCCCACGAAGAAACTTGTTTCAACGTCGCCATCTAATATTTTAAACCGGTCGGAAATGGGATCATTGGACGCGCCTTCAAGAATTTTCTTGATGGCAGGTCCTTTTACAAATTCAAGCTGCTGTTTTTCGATCTGAGCAGCCGTTCCATTCCGGAGACCGGCAAGCAAGCCGCCGGAGAAGGCGGCCAAAACGGTAAGGACGACAACCATTTTTATCAATTCACGCATGTTAAACAACCTTTCCAAGCGCTTTGGGCCTGATTCTGTCCAAAAGTGGATTTACAAGATTCATCAGCAGGATGGCAAATACTACTCCGTCAATATAGGCGCCGATATTTCTTATGAGCACCGTCATTATCCCGGCGCCGGCGCCGTAAATAAGCATGGGGATCAAGTTGACCGGTGAAGATGAATCTTCGGGCGCCAGAAAAAAAGCGCCGATCAAGGTGTAACCGGTTAAAAGATGGAAAACAGGTCCGGCATACTGGGCTGAATTGACTATGTTAAACAACAGAGCAGTGATAACTACACCGGCCAGAAATGATACCGATATCTCCCATCTGATAAATCCTCTGATGATAAGATAGATTCCGCCGATGATAAGGCCCAGTCCAAAGGTTGCTCCGATGCCTCCTGACTGCTGACCCATTAGAAGATCAGCCGTGTTGAAGGCATCAATACCGGATGTGCCTAAATGTTTGAGGGCGGAAAGAGGGTAGACCATTGCAAAACCGAGATCATAGTTCACCAGGACTTCATTAAAATCAAAAAAATCTTTCCAGGACACCATCAGTATAGCCAGTCCAATAAGGACCGGGTTAAAAGGATTTCCACCGATCCCGCCGAATATCTGTTTACCGATAACCACTGCAACAAAGGTACCGGTTATAACAAGCCACCATGGAGATGTTGCCGGCAAAAGCATGCCAAACAGAATGCCGATAAAAGCTGCATTACCGTCTCCGATGCTGATTTTTCGCTTTGATATTTTATTAAACAGTAATTCCCAGGCAATGGCAGAGGAAATAGAGAGTGAAACCACACCCACCGCAGGCATGCCATAGCTTATAAAACCAAACAGCACCGCAGGCAGCGCAGCAATTATCATATTATAACTCCGGGCGGTTACTGTGCTCCCATCATGCCAGAAAGGAGCGTGTGAAACGATGAATTTTTTCTGATTAAGCATTTGTCGCCTCCGCTGTACTGATCCGGCCAAGTTCATACTTCGCCAACTTTATATAATGCAAGATCGGCATTCTCGATACGCAGACAAAGTTGCAAAGACCGCATTCAACGCAGGAATAAAGATCGTATTCTTCTGCGGCTTGTTCATATTGCCCGGCTTCCAGAAATCGGACCAGCATATTAACCGGGATTTTTGCCGGACAGATGCGAATACATTCTCCGCAGTTAATGCACGGATAGTCTGAAACCAGTGCCAGGTTTTTACCGTCCTGAATCATAACGGCATCGGTATCGGGTTGAATCGGGTGGTGCTCTGAATAGATAGAAGAACCGGTCATGGGCCCGCCCAGGATAATACGATCTTTTTCATTTACGGTAACATCGCAGGCGGAAAAAATTTCATGGACCGGTGTTCCTATCCGGGCCGATATCATTACCGAATTCCCGTCTTTTTTGATAAGGTTGAACTTTTTGAAAAGCGGTATGTGACCCTGGTCAAACGCCGTGCCGATGGAGGCCACCGCCTCGGCACTGACAAAGCATACGCCCATATCTTCACAGGTTTTTCCGGCAGGCACTGTTTTGCCGAGGACGTTTTGCATGATCATGCGCGGAAGTGTCGCAGGATATTCTGTATCCACAACGCTTACCTGGGCTCCGCTTACGCCGGCATTCTGCATCAGATGCTCAGGTGCGGCCATGATAATGTTTTCAATTCCGGTGATTTGTTTTAAAATACCAACTCCCTTTCGGATTGCTTTTTCATCGGATATCAGGGCATGCTGATTGGCGGTAATTAATAAATCACTATCAACTCCGCAAATAACGATGGTATCTATGGATGGTGATGTGCTGCCATTGGAAAAGAGACTTGCCGGTGGGTTGCCGGGAATAAAAGACAGATAATTTTTGGCAATATCCATGGTGGGTTCCACGGACAGGGCTTTGAATTGTTCATCCATCTCTTCATCTTCAGCAACATCTATTGCAATGGCGGTATAAGAACATCCGAATTCACCCAAAAAGGGAGATATGGAAGATATGGTTCCGGTAACACTGGAAATGACATAAGCATCACTGCCGTCATAAAGAGAAAGCTTCTGACCGGTTTTAACCGAATCATCTTTTTTTAATAACACAGCGTTTTTTTTGCCAAACAGTTCATAGGCTTCCTTTAATAAAAGCGTAACCTTTTCTGAAGTTGGAATTTTTTTGGGCTCCGGCAAGGTAACGTCCGGAGACTCATATTTTATCCTGGGTTTTGCCAAACTGATAAAGGGTCTTTTTATCATGGTTTAACCTATATTGTTTTTCGGTATAAAGGTGATAGGACACAAAAAAGCCATGGCCGGCAATGATACGGCTAACGGCTTATGATACATGACACCAGCTGCATCTATTTTCTTCCGGGCCGGCGCCACTGTCCTGATGACACTCCTCGCACTGGGAATGGAGCGCATCAGTATTTTTTATGATTTCTGTATCTTCGATCTCATCAGGCTCATGACATTCCATACAGGATTCGGGGAATGCCTGACCTTCCGCCGGGGCTTGGTGGCAGTCACCGCAGGCCCGAAGCGATGAGTCCTCATCCTCGGGATGATGATGACAGTCGCTACATGAAAGGCCATACCCTGCTTCGGAAGCATGTGTTTTGTGGTCAAATAAAACCTTTCCTGCAACGCCCTTGTACATTATTCTTATGGGTTGATCCGGGGTCTCGTCAGGAAAGCCTGCATAGCTTATAACACCCACTAAGGATAGAATAATAATGAGGGCGTAAGCCAATTGCAGTTCTTTTTTTGGAGTCATTTCATTAAAATCCTTTCAATGTCTTAAAGTAAAAAATGTGGGCGTAAAAAAACCGAAGGACTGCTTACCATAATGCAAAACCGCTTTCAAGTTCTTTTTTTATAGAAAGTAAAAAATATGGTATTTAGAAAATGATTTATATTAAGATATTGGTAACCGTTCACGGGTTCAAAGGTTCAGGGTTCAGAGGTTCGAAGTTCAATGCAAATCTCAACTGTTGATACGTCAAGCCTGAACTTTGGTTGCGACTTTGGGCTGAAAAAGCAAATTCATGGCACAGCAGGTTAATTTATACGCAAAATGGCGGAACAATTCGATTGAGAGATTCACTGAGACTCATTTATTCCATTATTCCATCAGGCTTCAGTAAAAAAGCAACCCTGAACCTTTGAACCCTGAACCCGTGAACGGTTACAGATATTGAGGCGTCTATAAAAACATTTCAGGGTCTGGCAGATTTGGGTTTTTGGTACGGTTTACAGTGAATGAACTTATGGGGAGTGATTTTTACAGAATTGAACCGTTGTGGGGAGCCACGGACACGTGGAAAACCGTTAATCGGAATTTAGAGTGCCTTATCCGGCGTCATGGTTCTAAGATGGACCGGGCGGTAGCTTTGGCCCGGGATGTACAGGTTCGGCTGGAGTCGATTTTTTCGCTTCTGGACGACCTGTGTGCGGTTACATGCCCCTGGTGCCCTGACCACTGCTGCCTGGTAGCCAAGGTCTGGATCGATTTTAAGGATCTGCTCTTCCTTCATCTTAATGGTCATGAAATTCCCCCTGCCCAACTCCTGTCGGATTTTAAGGAGACATGCAGTTACTTGGCTCCCAAAGGCTGCATGTTGCCGCGGATTGCCAGACCCTGGGTCTGCACCTGGTATTTGTGCCCTACCCAGAAGGCGAATTTTCGCCAAAAGCCCAAATCTGTGCAGGACAAGTTCACCCGCACGGTTCAGGCCATAAAGACCGGCAGGAAAGACATGGAATCTGAATTTATCCGGATTGTTTCATGAAGAAAAAAATGCCTCGGTTATCCGGCAGATACCTAATGACAGGAAGTTACAGAAATGGCTGTAAACCAGAACGATATTCTTTCCATATCCAAATGATTTTATCCTATTCTGAAAAAATTTATTCCTGGATTTTTTAAATTGCTCATGTCATAAAATAAAGAACTTAGGGGCTTCGCCCCAATTTGGAATAATGGAATGATGGAGTAATGGCCCCGGTGAAATAGAAAAAAAGTTTCACTGGGTAAAAATGATGGGTTTGAAGGAGTTTTTTTTTATGAAGTCGTCAATATGGAGGTGTTTATGAATAACCTTTTTTCTTTTCTTGATAAGTTATCGGCAAAGCTCGGTATTCACGCGACGTATTTTCATATCCTGTTTGAGGCCCTGGCTGCAGTCGCCGGCGCATTCCTTATCTGGTTTGTTCTAAAACGCATTCTTGCCTATTTTGAGAAAAAAACGAAAAAGACCGAATTCATGAAAACCAATATTCAAATTTTCAGTGTTATCCGTAAGGCACTTTTTTATGGTCTGGTGCTTATAACCGGTACGTATCTCATCAGACTTTTTAATGCCATTCTTTTGGAAAAAATCTTTCAAGCATTTATTATTATACTCCTGGCAACTCCGGCAAAAGATAGTCTGTTAATTGTACTGATCTACTTTGAAAAAAATTTAGTAAACAAAACAAAAACCAAAGTCGATGATATTATTTTCGATCTTCTCAATAAATTTTCTGGTGCTATTATTTATGCGACCGCTGCTATTCTTGCGTTAGACCATCTGGGAATCAATGTCATGCCCTTTATTGCCGGTGCCGGCGTGGCAGGTATTGCCATCGGCTTTGCAGCCAAGGATACCTTATCCAACCTTATCGCCGGGGTGTTGCTCATTATCGATCGGCCATTTGAAATCGGTGACCGTATCGAAGTGTGGAGTGCTCCCGCAGGAAGTGCGACCTGGGGAGATGTTATCGATATCGGCCTGCGCGCCACCAAGATCAAGACGACCGACAATATTGTGATCATCATTCCCAACAATGAAATCATGAAACGGGATATCGTCAACTACACGATTATTTCGGCAAAGATCAGAGTCCGGATTAATATCGGAGTTTCATATGATGCGGATATTGAAAAAGCAAAGGAGTTAATCAACCGTGTTGCAGGATCACTGGCATGGGTTTCAAAAGAACCCCCGCCCAATGTGGTTGTGAGAAATTTCGGTGAATCTTCGGTAGATCTTCAGCTAAGGGTGTGGATTGATGATGCGCGAAAGCGTATGGATACGATTTCCTGCGTCACCGACAAAATCAAGGAGGTTTTTGATAAAAACGGGATCGAAATACCCTACCCGAAAAGGGACATTACCATAATAAATAAATCCCAAATAGAATCGGGGGGAATCCAAAAAACACCCTAATAAACTTCTTGATTTGAAAATGTATTATAGTTATCATCAAAAATTTGGCTATAGTAAGGGAT
>JAUVTO010000132.1 GCA_030601485.1 Desulfobacterales bacterium
GGAGAGTTGAATTCATCATGGAAAAGAAATTTCCCTTCAGCAGTCTATTTACAGCGAAAGATATCAAACAGATAGACCATACAGGACGCCGGATATTGGAACGTGTAGGGGTCAGAATTCAGGACCGGGCTTCTCTCGATATGTTGAAAAAAGCGGGAGTTAAAATTGATAATGATGATCAACGGGCACGCTTTGAAACGGACTGGCTGGATCAGGTATTGGCACAGGCCCCCTCCGGCTTTGTTCTCTATTCCCGCGACGGTCTCAACGATGTTCATATGGGAGCAGGCCATGTCAATTTTTCTAACGGCGGCAGGGTGTTTCGAATCCTTGATATGGGGACTGGAGGCTACCGGCTCACAATGCTCAGAGATGTGGCCAACACCGCTGCCCTGGTGAACAACCTCGATAATATTCGTTTATATATTATATCCTGCCAGGCCCATGACATAGAACAGCAATACTATCATTTGAATGATTTCTATCATGCCCTGAACCACACCACCAAACATGTAATGGGCGGCTGTGATAATATTGAAGGCGTAAAGCAGATGTGGAAACTCGCCAGCTTTGTAGCGGGAGGAAAAGAAAAGCTCAGACAAAGGCCCTTTGTTTCCGTGATAACTAATCCCATAAGCCCCCTCACCTTTGGGTATGACACCTTAGATATTCTCAAGTTCTGCTGCAAAAACGGCATACCCGTTGCCTGCGCACCGGCGCCTATTTCCGGCGCCACTGCTCCGGCTACCCTGGCCGGCACCCTTTCCCAAATGCATGCCGAAGCTTTGGCCGGCGTTGCCATCGCTCAGGTGTACGCTCCGGGCGCCAGGGTGCTCTATGGTGCGGTGCCCTCAACAATGGATTTGCGGAACATGGAATACACCATGGGTTCATTGGAAATGGCGTTGATGAACGCTGCTGCGGTTCAACTGGCAAAACTTTATAATTTGCCCATTTACGCCTCTGCCGGAGTTACCGAGGCCAAGAGGCCCGATATCCAGGCCGGGTGTGAGAAAAGTTTTTCCAACTTGATGGCGGCCATGAACGGAGCGGATCTCATTCACCTGGCGGCCGGAATGCTCGATTCCGGGAATTCTATTTCCTACGAACAGTATGTTATTGATAATGAAATTTTGGGCATGATTTACAGAATTCTATCCGGCATCCGGGTGGACAAGGAGACGCTCGGTTCCGGCGTAATTGAAGAAGTCGGCCCGGGTGGAAATTATGTTATGGCAGACCACACCGTCGAACATATGATGGAAGAATTTTTCTACCCCGATCTTGCCGTGCGCTGTAATTTCGACATCTGGGAAGAAAGGGGTCGGCCCAACATGTTGAGCCGGGCAAAAGAGCAAGTTGAAAAAATTTTAAAAGAAAATTTGGATGGACTCTTAGATCCTGAGCTAATTTCTGAGATAAAAGCTCGTTTTCCGGGAATACAACATATTTAAAAAAAGGTGAGTTAGATCAGTAAAAATCCTGGCCCAGGCACCGCCCCAGAGGGGCTCTGCACCGGCGGGAGGACCAGGTTTTGGTTATTGAATATTGGAATTTGAGATTTGTTTGTAATTTGGTGCTTGGAATTTGTGATTTTAAACACAAAACTACAAGGCAGAGCCATCTATCTCTGACCTGACCCAAAGGACCAGGTTCTCAATGTAAAAATAAAAAGGGGGCAAAAATTTCTTTAATAACACGCCTTATCGCTTGCGGCGTTTTCAGACCCGCCCTTAAATTTCTTCGGCTTGAGGAAAAATATCCGCGGTTGCGGTTAACCTTTTTGCCCTCAAATCTGCATCTATATCCACGGACGTTGAAAAAAAACCTGCTTAAAGAAATTGTCTCCGCCCGGAAACGAAATGAACGGCCCTTACTGTTATATGGTTATTGTATTCCAGGTATTGATGAAATGTGCACCCGGAATTTCGCAGACAAGGTTCCCGGTCTTCACTGTTATGAAATACTTCTCGGGAGCGATAGCTATGAGCAGATCATGGCAAAGACAGCCGGCACCTATTTTTTGGAAAGAGAGCTTATTGTCAACTTCAGGGATTACTGCCTCGAACCTTTGGAACTTTACGACAGTGAAATTCGAAAGTCTTTTTTCAAGCACTATAAAAAACTGATGTATGTAAGGCAGCCGTCTGATCCGGATTTAAAGGCCGCAGCCGGTAAACTGGCCGGATTTTTAAACCTGTCTCTGGAAATAATAGACGCAGATTATTCGCATTTGAACAAAAGACTCATTCATTTGATACACACAAATGTTACCTGACATAAGTAAAGAATCCTGGCCCAAAGGACCAGGCTTTGGTTTACCCCTGAAAGGGACTGTTTTACTTAAAGACATACAAGTTAAAAGTGTCTAAAGTGATCTAAAGTGCCTAAAGTTATGGTGTCGCTTCGCTCCGCTGTTTTTATATAATTGACAGAATTCCTTAACTTTAGCTCACTTTAAACTTTAGTTCACTTCAAACTCTTGCAGCAATTCTTCAAGCAGAGCCGGAGGCCCAAAGGACCAGGTTTCTCATAGCAAAATAAAATTTCCACCGACCGGGTTCCGGGTAGGATCAGAACACATGAAAAAGCCGAAAATAAAGAAAAAACCCTCAAAAAAAAGACGCAGTTCTACCGGATTTTTGCCACTCAAAAAGCAAAAAAGTAAATATGTTATGTTAAATGTGCTTCCCGATGATCTGTGGTTGAAGCTGCGTAAAGGAACAACCATATGGGAGGCCCTGCAAAAGACCGATGTGGAGTTGGAAAGTGATTGCGGGGGGCTGGGCAAATGCGGGAAATGTAAAATACGAGTCATTTCTTCGGTAAGACCTCCCGTAGCAGAAGAAAAAGAGCTTCTCGAACCGGAGGAGCTGAGAAATGGTGTTCGTCTTGCCTGTCGTGTCAAAATCATAAAGGACCTTGTCGTCCATACCGGTGAATCGGACGAAGACCCGACTTTCTATCAGATACTTAAAACCGGCCACAGGCCCACGGTTGATATCGATCCCCTTATAAACAAACGACTGGTTGACCTGCCGCCTGAATCCGGCCATGACGGATTGCCCGATCTGGACCGCATCAAAGCCGCCATGGGCCCGGAATATAGCGATCTGAAAGCATCCCTTCACTGTCTCCGTTCTCTACCCGAAATGCTAAAAAAAACGGAAAACCAGGGAACGGCCGTACTTCACGAAAACTGTTTGATGGCATGGCAAAACCGGAAACAAGCAAAGCGGGTTTTCGGACTTGTTTTTGACCTGGGAACCAGCACGTTGGTCGGCAAACTCGTAAATCTGCCGAACGGAAGTGAAGTGGCAGCAATCTCCAGGCTCAATAGTCAGAGCAAATACGGATCAAACGTGATTAGTCGTCTGCAGTACATCAAGGAAAATCGAAACGGTCTGCGCACGCTTACCAACATTATCGTTGAAGATTTGAACTCGATTACCCAGCGCCTTTTAGAAGTGGAAGGGCTTTCCCCTGACGATATTTTTATTGCCGTTGCGGCCGGAAACACTACCATGCAGCACATTTTTCTTAACCTGAATCCCCTGGGAATCGCGGGTGCGCCCTTTTCTCCTGTTTTAACCGATGGATTGATTCTCAGTGCAAAAGATACCGGCCTAAGACTGCATCCGGAAGCCAGGTTGTATGTAATGCCCACCAAATCCGGCTATATCGGCGGCGACATGATCAGCACCATCCTTGCATCCTCGGCTGCAGA
Source organism: Desulfobacterales bacterium (assembly GCA_030601485.1). Classification (GTDB taxonomy): domain Bacteria; phylum Desulfobacterota; class Desulfobacteria; order Desulfobacterales; family UBA11574; genus S5133MH16. The sequence goes on from JAUVTO010000132.1 coordinate 3,728, forward strand.
ACAGGATGATAAAATTATTCTCGGTCTTGATCTTGGCACCAATGGAGAAATTTTCTTGGGTAACCGGCAAAAGCTGTTGACATGCTCTGCAGCGGCCGGGCCGGCCTTGGAAGGTGCACAAATATCCCAGGGAATGATCGCCAGCAGCGGTGCTATTGAAGGCGTTCGCTTTAAAGAAGGGAAACTTCACTATCAGACGATCGGTAACATTTTACCAAGGGGGATTTGCGGAAGCGGACTGGTAGACTTGGCTGCCGTGCTTCTGCATCGCGGCATTATCGATTCCCAAGGATTGATTTTGCCGCCACGGGAAAATGCTGATGATTATCTGAATTCGAGGGTTGTCAAAAATTCAGGGGTGCAAGACTTTCTTGTGGCTTCCAAAGAAGAAAGCTCTGGCAACAAACCGATATATCTCACCCAGAAAGACGTACGCGAACTTCAGCTTGCAAAGGGCGCCGTGGCAGCCGGTATCCAGACGCTTATGGATAAAATGGGTATTGGGATTCAGGATCTTGACCAGATTTATCTGGCTGGTGCGCTGGGTAATTTTGTTAACCCATACAGTGCCATGCGAATCGGCCTGCTTCCCACGGTTGATCCGGACAAAATCAAGTCCCTTGGCAACGCTGCCAGCAAAGGCGCCGTGATGGTCCTCTTATCCAGGCCTTACTGGCAAATGGCCAATGAGCTGTCCAAATCCATAGAACATGTTGAGCTGTCCACCCATCTTGACTTCAACCGGTATTTTGTCGATAATCTGAATTTCCCTGATACAAATCTATGGTAGACCGGCTGACACTCCTAACACCCAGATCGGAGACAAACCGTTCTCCCTCCTTTTCGAATATCTCTGACCTCCATGCCATGGGCAAGCTTTTTAGGATCGCAAATTCGATCTTATTACAGGCTACGAACCTTTTATGAATAGAGACCTTCGAAAAATGCTCAATTTTGTTCAAGACCAAGGAAGGCGAAAATTTTAACCACAGGAATACATTGAGTATTTCGAGGATTAAAATTTGAGCCTGACGCCGGAATTGGGCAAAAGGGGGCGTTTTTCAAAGGTCTCGAATAGGAATTAGAGCTTAAGCAGCATAGCAGCGTTCCGGCCACAAATAGATTCAATCTCATCTTGTGACAACCCGGTTTTTTCAAGTTCCTTGAAATATCTTTCAGGCTTTAACAGCGGAAAGTCACTGCCAAAAAGAATCTTGTCCAGGCCGGCAATCTCTTTAGCATACCGGTATATCTGAGGATCATAAAGAAACGGAGATGCGGCCGTATCAAAATATACATTTTCAAGGCATTCTTTTACATCCTTTTTTAAAAGATTGAAAAAGAAAATCCCGCCGCCCCAGTGAGCCAGAACGATTTTATTTTCCGGAAATCTTTTGATAAGATCGTAAATCTGTTTCAGGGTATTCGGCGTTTTGCCCGGATAAATGTGTCCCACCGGTTCATTGGTGTGGATCAAAAAAGGCAAGTCCCTGTCCCGGCAGATTTCCATAAGCGGGGCCAACTTATCCAGAGCGGTGTCATCAATTCCGGATTCATAGAAAGCGATTTCCCCGATGCCCGAAAGCCCCCCTTCAATACAACGCACAGCTTCCGGAACAGCTTCCCTATGAAACGGATCAAAACAGCACAAACCCATAAGGCGCTCAGGATATCTGGCCACGACTTCCATGATATAGTCGTTTTGTGCTTGAAATGTTTCCTTTGTTCTCCATGGAAAACCGAACACAACCGATTTATCGACACCCTGGTCATCCATTGAAGCCACGATTTCATTTGCACCCACAAGTTTTGATCCGGGTGAACTGTATAAAAGTTTAAATGCAGATTCATTGGGAAAATATTTTTGTCTGTTTTCACGCATGGCTTTGGGGAAAATATGCGTATGAAAATCTATAATCATTTTTATCCGCCTCTATTCTAAATGATTTCAAACAAAAACTGACGGTCTCGTAAAAAGTCCAACTTCTGCGTTGTGCTGCATTTCGTAATCATTCAACGTACGAAAAGTACGCCTCATGATTACAAAATTTGCACGCCTTGAATTTGAACTTTTTACGAAACCGTCTAAATCGGACTTT
>JAUVTO010000112.1 GCA_030601485.1 Desulfobacterales bacterium
TCATCAACTTTTTTAAGAAGTCTGATATTAAAAAATCATGGTTTGCTTTTAAAAAGTTCCAATGATAATAGCCTTAATTTAAACGCTTTTCAAGTTATAAAATCATTAGGCGATTTTATTCAATGCCCGACGGCGAACTTAAAAAAAGCTAACAAAGAAAAGCGGCCAATTTTTAGGTGAATTAACCCGTTACTTCACGGACTTTATATTAAGTGCTCATCCTGCCATAGCGGGAGAATGATGGAGAATTGGAGGGGAGCGCAGATGTACAAAAACTTTTTTAGTTTCAGGGAAAGACCATTTAAGCTCGTTCCGAACCCTGCCTACCTTTTTTTGAGCAAAAGCCATGAAGAGGTCCTTGCGCATCTTACCTATGCAGTGATCCAAGGTGACGGTTTTGTAGAAATCACGGGGGAGGTAGGAACCGGCAAGACCACACTCTGCCGGGCCTTTCTCGAAAATCTGGATAACAACACAAAAGCTGCATATATATTTAATCCAAATCTTAATTCCATACAACTCCTCAAAGCTATCAATGACGAATTTGGAATCGCCTCGGATGCGGACAACACCAAAGATCTGATCGACAGACTGAATTCTTTTCTCATTGCAAAAAAAGCCCAGGGAAAAAAAGTCATCCTTATCATTGACGAGGCACAGAACTTGACCACAGAGGTTCTGGAGCAGTTGCGATTATTGTCAAATTTAGAGACATCCAGAGACAAGCTTCTTCAGATTATTCTTGTGGGTCAACCCGAACTGGGTGAAAAACTTGATTCCCATGAACTCAGGCAACTGGACCAGAGGATAACTTTAAGATGTCAGCTTGTTCCCTTAAGCCATAAAGAAGTTCGAGAATACATTCAACACCGTATCAATATCGCCTCCAAAAAAGCCGGAATTCAATTTGCCGGCGCTGCCTATCGATCTATTTATCATTATTCGAGAGGGATTCCTCGATTAATCAATATTGTTTGTGACCGGGTACTGCTGACCGCATTCGTTCTTGATCAGCAGATAATCTCCGGAAAGATAGCCACGGCTGCCATCCGCGAGCTGGGCGTCAGGGGCGACATGAAACGCCGTGGCCTTCAAATCCGGAAAAGAGCAATTCTATTTTTCTCTCTGTTGTGTACAGGCATTTTCGTGGTTATGGTTTTTCGCTCCGGATTCCTTGACCAAAATGCCATAATAAGCTCACCGGAAAGCACAAGGGTTGATAATTCCGGGTCAAAGCACTTCACCCGATCAGAGTACTTAAAAACACCTCTTCCCCCTCACCCTGAACCCGATTCAAAGTCGGCTAAGGCACCAGCTAAGGCACTGGCCAAAGCGCCTGCATTAAAGGAACCTAAAACCGTTATGGAACCTTTCCGTGATCTGGGAGTATTACTTGAAAAATTGGACCGGGTTTATTCAAGAAAAGCGGCCCTTAAGGTTGCCATGGATTTGTGGGGCGCTGAATCCGAGATGGGTCGGCATCTTGACGGTATCAGTGACGATTACGCCTTTTTCCAGCTTGCCGCTGAGCAGAACGGTCTTTTAATCCGTCGCATTAACGGTCATTTTAACGCGGTAAAGAAATTAAATCTGCCGGCCATTTTAGCATTTTATCTTTCCGGAGGCCGTCCTCCCGTATATCTTGCGCTTTACGGAATAGATGACGGAAAAATTACGCTCAGAGGAGGAAACAAGGATATTTCCATAGAGTTGGAACCGGCTGATTTAGAGTCATATTGGTCAGGCGTGGCATACATTCCATGGAAAAATTTTCTTTCCCTAAAAGGTACCATCCCATTGGATTCTCTAAAAGATTCCATAATAACCCTGAAGATGCTTTTACGAGATATTGGATTCAACACAGTTGAAATCAGCCCGTTTTATGATGAAAACACCCGGCAGGCGGTAAAAAATGTTCAGGGGAAGTACGGAATACATATGGACGGTGTTGTAGGATCCACAACAAAGATAGCACTGTACAATGAAAAAAATTTCAAAGGGATTCCTCATATTTCAACGTTTTCTAATTCGAATATTCCGTGAGGTATTTTTAACGTAGGCGTTCACGGGTTCAAAGGTTCAGGCGTTCAAGGTTCCATTCTCGTCCCCGGACTGCATTTGGGATGCGTATTTACGAGAAAAGCTTTAGTTTCGTCAGGCCTAATCAAAAATTTGAAGCCAAATTGGCAATTACTTGGGAAAATGAACATTTGTAACGAGGTCTTCGGATCTTCAATGCCTTCTTTGTCCTTAACCCTGAACGTTGAACCCTGAACCTATGAACGGTTACTTTTTAATATAGTAAGAAAGGTTGGCTTAAAGGTGAGTTCCATATTAAAGGCCTTAAAAAAGATTGAAAGCGAGCTGCCGGAAAAAAGCGAAATTCAATTCCGGCAGAAAGAAATAGATACGCAAAAAAATATCCATAAGCGCATAACGGATAAACTGCGCTTAAAAAAACAGTTTTTCGTCATTTTTGCCGCCATAATTCTGGCCGCGGGGGGAGGCCTGGTCCTGGGCCGAAAACCCTGGGAACATATACCGTCACCGGCAACAAAAACAGAAACAGAGCATACAAAACCGTTAAGCCGTATCGGGAAAAAGACGGCCGACCGGGATTTGTCCCAGAAAAAAAAGCCGGCCAAAAGGGATGGCGAAAAAATTGCATCGGTTACACAGGCGGCAAACAAAAAATTCCCACCTGCCATAACGCCCCGGGAAAAAGAACCGGTATGGGTTAAAAGAACCGAAATTAAAATTCCAAAATCTTTAAGCCGTAATAACAAGAGAATAGCCGGGAAGAATTTGATTCAAAAAGATAACAATACCAAATACAGAGCCGAAAAATCCGGGCAATATTCAAAAAACAGACGAATATTATCGATACCCGTTAAACAGGCCCATGAGTCCGGGCTTCACCTGCAGGCCATTGCCTGGTCCAGTGATCCCAAGAGCCGCATTGCCGTTATAAACGGTCGGGTGCTTCGGGAAGGAGGATCTGTCGAAAGGGTTTTGGTAACGCATATCGGCAAGAATGAAGTTATTTTCAAAAAACAAGGAGAAGAATGGAAACAGCTGTTCAGGCTTAAATAGTCGCGCAGGTTTTCAACCTGGAAGAGACGGCAGAATCGAAGGAACAGGCCTGGGGCTGACCATCTGCAAGGCAATTGTCGAGGCTCCACGGCGGCAGGGTCTGGGCGGAAAATTAGGCAGGCACGAGGAACATGGCAATATTCTGGTTAAGCTGATTACTGTAATTTTCCGTGCTGCGCAAGTTCTTCCAAACCGTTTCGATTCAAAAGCTTTATATTCCGACCTTCTACTTGAATCAAATTTTGTTTGTTCATCTTTGCTAAAATACGCGAAAGGGTTTCCGGAATGGTTCCCAGAAGACTGGCCAGTTGTCCTTTTGAAATTGTCAGAGAAACAAAGTCCCCGGTTGCTTGCTCGTCGGTAAGATAGGTCAGATAGGACGCAAGGCGGGCTGGGACCTCTTTTAAGGAAAGATTTTCTACCTGAACGGTGAACTGGCGCAGGCGCATGGACAGAATAGCAAGCATATTCAAGGCAAGTGAGGGATGTTCGGATATAAGGTCAACAAAAGCCTGCCTTGGGATAAACAAAAGGTGACTTTTGAGAATGGTTTCGGCGTTTGCAGGAAATTTTCGCCCGGAAAAAACCGGAACTTCACCAAACGGATTGCCCGGCCCATAAATATGAAGAATCTGTTCTTTACCTTCCAATGAAACTTTATAGATTTTTACTTTGCCGGCCACAACAATATAAAATCCATTACAATCATCGCTTTCCAGAAAAACCGTTTTACCCTTATCATAAAACTTGTCTATGGCTATCTGCCTGATTTGGCTCAATTGTTCTTGGGAAAGACCGTTGAAAAGCGGCGCTTGTGAGATGATATCCAGAATTTTTTTCATAATTCCCCTCTTTTTTTAAAATTATCATCTATTTTTGACATAAGTCAAGGTAATGCATGTGTTTATCATGTAAAATATACTAAAAATCAGGAAAAACTTTAAAATCCAAAAATTTGATTTATTATATGGACAGGATTTCAGGATGATCAGGACATAATAAATATTTTGAATCCTGAATAAGATCTAAATAAAAGGAGAAAAATGATGAAATGCCCGGGACAGGACAGCAGATACTGGAAACCAGGAGCCATTTTTAAAGCAAAATGTCCGGAATGCGGCCATAATGTTGAGTTCTTCAAAGACGATACAACCCGCAAATGTGACAAATGCGGTCACAAGTTCGCAAATCCAAAAATAGATTTCGGCTGTGCGGCATACTGCCAATTCGCTGAAGAGTGCATTGGGACTCTGCCACCGGAACTTTTGGCCCAAAAGGAAGATCTTTTAAAAGATCGTATTGCCATAGAAATGAAGCGATATTTTAAACGGGATTTTAGGCGCATCGGCCATGCAACCCGGGTGGCTCGTTATGCTGAACGGATTGGCAAAAACGAAAGGGGAAACCTTGCAGTGATACTGTCTGCCGCTTATTTGCATGACATCGGTATCCCTGAAGCGGAAAAAAAGTATAACAGCACCGCTGCAAAATATCAGGAACAGGAAGGGCCGCCCATTGCAAGATCCATTATGGAAAACCTTGGCGCCAATGACAAGCTGATAGAAGAGGTGTGCGATATTATCGGTCATCACCATCATCCCCGAACTGAAGAAACGCTTAATTTTAAGGTGGTGTATGATGCGGATCTAATTACTAATCTTGAGGAGAAACATAAAGAAAGCCCCATAGATAATGACCGGCTGACCAAAATCATCGAGAAGTCTTTTTTGACCGAAAGCGGACGTGAAGAAGCAAAGAAGATGTTGTCAAGCTAAATAGGACACAGATAGCAGTATTATTTTCTAATTTAAAAATCATGAAAATCTGTGTTCACCTGCCCGCTTAAGCCTCGCATGGCAGGCGGGTCTGTGTCCGAAAAAAATCCTATACTATACAGTATATTCGGACAGGCGGATTTGCATAACCAATAAAACAAAAGGGTTAAATTATGAAAGTATTACGTAAAATAATAGAAATAGATGATGAACTTTGTGATGGATGCGGGCAGTGTGTACCCTCCTGCGCCGAGGGCGCCCTTGAAATTGTTGACGGCAAGGCACGCATTGTAGCGGATAAACTTTGTGACGGGCTCGGCGCCTGCATGGGAGAATGCCCCACAGGTGCGCTAAGAATTGTTGAACGGGAAATTGACGAGTTTGATGAAGAAGCGGTTGAAAAACATCTGGCAGAAAAACAAAAACAAGAACCCAAAGAAGAAGCTGTTATGCCTTGCGGATGTCCGTCAACCACTATCCAGACGTTTGTCCCTGCTGAATCCGGTCAGACGGCTGACATATCCGCTTCTATTTGGACCGAGGGCGAATCGGCCCTTTCCCACTGGCCGGTCCAGATACGGCTCATACCTGCCAAGGCCCCGTTTCTTAAAGAAGCGGATCTTCTGGTGCTGGCAGATTGTGTTGCGGTCACTTTTCCAACCCTTCACAGGGATCTTATTAAAGGAAAAGTTGTGATGATGGGATGCCCTAAATTCGATGAGGTTCAGGAATATGTCGCAAAATTTGCAGAGATTTTCCAGACTGCGGGAATCAAGAGCATCACCACAGTGGTTATGGAGGTGCCGTGCTGCGCCGGCCTGCCGGGAATTGTGAAAAAGGGATTGGAAGAATCCGGACAGAAGATCCATATGAATGAAATCGTCATCAGTACCCGGGGAAAGGTCTTGGAACAAAACAAATAGTGTTGTATCGGGGGTGAATGGTCGGGGAAATGGACTCATAAAAAATTCTGATTTCATAACCTTGAACCCCGAACCTGTGAACGCTTACAAATTTTTAAACGTTACAGGATCGTTACCTGGCGTTACTTCTTGTTATGCGTAACGACACTTTTTTATCGCCAACTTTTTTGAAATTTTTACACAAGCATTGCCAATCTAATTTAATGCATTAATTTCAAGTGAAATTTAAAAAAAAATTATGGATTAATTCATAAATGCTGTTATAGATGGCATGATTGTTGATATCCTTGAGGAACAAGGAACCCAAGAACCGGCCAATTTATGAGTCTATTGATTAATGAGGATTTTCGTTCAAGATCAAGGCATGCGAAAAAAATAACCACAGGCATATATTTGATATTCCGAGGATTATTTTTTGAGCATAACGCAGA
>JAUVTO010000069.1 GCA_030601485.1 Desulfobacterales bacterium
TTGAGCGCAACAAGATCCCTGGCATTGGACTGCCTCATGACGATTTTGCTCCCGAGGCGTTCAAGATCATAAACCGATTTTAAGATCTCCCGGATATTCTTTCGAACCTGAATGTTTTCCTTTGCTTCTTCAATAGCATCCTGTCTGGACTGAATCTCAAGAATATCCACAAGCGGATATTTGATCCACCGTTTAATCTGCCTCCCTCCCATGGCGGTAACCGTTTTGTCCATAATTCCCAGGAGTGTCCCCTGTCCGGATCCTGTGCGGATATTCTTGATCAGTTCAAGGTTCCGACGGCTTAACTCATCAACCAGAAGATAATTACTCAGTGAATAGGTTGCGATGCCGGTGAAATGCTCTACTTTATGTTTCTGGGTTTCCCGGACGTAGAAAATAAGTGCTCCGGCCGCACGCACACCGGTTTTTAAATGTTCGCAACCGAATCCTTCAAGGGAAAGGGTTTTAAATTGATCAATAAGCCTTTCCCGTGCCCGGCTGTGTTCGAATGCACTGTCTTCTAAAAAGGTTATGGATTTTTCAGGCAGTGCTTTTATAATAGATAAAAGAAAGGAATCATTTCTTGAAGATTCGGGGAAGAGAACTTCTCTTGGGGATATGCGGAAGACCTCATCAACAACAGCATCCATATTTTCAGATTGGGTCACCCTAAAATTCCCGGTTGAAATATCTAAATAGCTGAGTCCGGTGGCATCGTTATCATAGACAACAGCAAGAACATAATTATCCGTCTTTTCATCAAGCAACTCATTATCGACAATCATCCCCGGTGTAACAACCCGGACCACATCCCGTTTGACCAAACCTTTTGCCTGGGCCGGATCTTCTATTTGATCACATATTGCGACTTTGTATCCCTGGTCAATGAGGCGGGCGAGATAGTTCTGTGCGGATTTATACGGTACCCCGCACATGGGAATCGGGAATTCGTCTTTTTTGTTCCGTGAAGTTAAGGTTATCTCAAGAAGCCTGGAGGCAAGCTCGGCATCCTCAAAAAACATTTCGTAAAAATCTCCCATCCGGTAAAAAAGTATCGCGTCAGAGTACTTTTCCTTAATGGAGAGGTACTGCTTTATCATGGGAGTCGTTTTCGAAACACTCATATGGCTAACTGGGTTCTTTGGGTTCGGCCTTGTGGTCCGAAGAACCGCTTTGTAATGATTCCACCTCTTTTTTTAGTGCTGCAATTTCCTCCAGCTGGGAAGTGGCTACTGCGTTTAAATTTTTTATCGTTTTTTTCGATTTGAACCGTGCGGAGAGATTGATAAAACAGGCAACCAAAAACCCGGTCAGAAAAAAAACGAGAAAAAAGACTGCATTGGACAGTTCTATTGTATGAAAAGGATCACCGTACAAAAGATCTATTTGAAGAACTTGTTTTGCCAATAAATAATCCTTATTCGAGAAAAAAATAATTGCGATAAAGCCTATAATAATTACCCAGAAAACGATCTTAAGTTTTTTCATGGTTGTCTCCTTCAATATCAGATTGTTATATCTAGTTTATCAAAGTAAGGCTTTAGATTATTGTAGGTGCTTATTAAATGCTCCGGAATGACACGTACATCGGCAAAAACGGTTAACGCATTTGTATCGCCGAACCAGCGGGGAACAATATGAAAATGAAGATGTTCTTCAACGCCGGCACCTGCCACTTTCCCCAGATTAAGTCCAACATTAAACCCATCGGGGTTCATCACTTTTTTTAATATCCCCACAGATTTTTCAACGGTCTCAAGAAGGCCCCCCATTTCACCCTTGTTGAGTTGGTCAAGAGTGGAAATATGTTTGATCGGTGCCACCAGAAGATGGCCGTTAATGTAAGGAAATTTATTCATAACAACAAGGGTGGCCTTGCCATTGTAAAGGGTCAGATTGTCCTGTTCTGAAAGGGCCTTACAAAATATACAGCCGTTCTCTTTATCACTCAGAATATATTCCATGCGCCATGGAGCCCACATGGTTTTCATTATTAATCCTCCTAATTAAAATCGAAGTGTACTGATCTCGACACATTGATAAAAAGTTTCTTGCGAGACCATCAATTTTCATTAGTCAATTGTCAATAAACCCTCTACCCTTTTCAAGCCAAAAACTCAACCCTTTTCTATTTTAGGCGCACAACCTTCAGTTCACCCCACATGCCGATCTCGTCTCCCATAATCACAACAATCCCGCCAACCCCTTGGATATTTTTACCGAAATCAATTGCAGACCCGATATGTGCTTTTGACGTTATCTGATTGCCGATGGACGTTGCAGCAGCATCGGCAAGCGAACAGGAGCGGGACAACACACAGACGGCGTCCGCTTTCCCGAAACTTAGCGAGTGGCCCACGGTGCCTGATGATGTGCATACGGATAACGGTTTTTCTCCCGGATCCACACGCAGGCCCATGCCCAGACTCATCGGAGAATTACCGGCAAAAATACCGATGGTAACCGGGCCGTTTGTTTTGAAAAAGATGTCCCCCCCGTTTTCCACAACAACTTCATCGGTATGCATCAACAGATCAATCCCCACGTGCTCGGCAATGGCGCCGGCAACCGCCGCCATGGGACCCACACCGGCCTTTTCACCCGCTGATGCCATGTCGTTTATGATAATGGGCGCCGGGCCGCTGACCCGCCACGGCTTCAACGTGTTTACGAATTCGGGATATCTTTCTATATAAGCCTCGATAACCCCCCTGTGTTTGAGAATCAGTTCCCTGGTTATCTCCTCAAGCGGTTTTACCGCATGCACAAACAGATCTGTTTCCTTAACGGCCACCCGGAAACCAACCATATTCTCTCTGGCCGTCAGATTCCTGTACGATCGTTTTTGATACATCCCCAGTCAATTATTACCCTCAGAAAAAGTAGTTTATTTCTTAATATCATCTTGAGTTTTCGAAAAATATCTCTTTACAATACAATATTTATATCATTTTCAGCATGCTTTATTTTTTGTAACCATTCACGTATTTTTTTGAAATCCTACATTCCAAACGCTAAAGATCAATTAAATCACAAATTCCAAGCACCAAATTACAAATAAATCTCAAATCTCAAGCACCAAATCTCAAACTTCAAATTCCAGACAGGTTCCCTCCGGGCCGTAGGCCCTATGGGCCGGAGGCAAAGCGATTGTTTTTTTGTTTGGTATTTGGAATTTCGGTCACGCGCAGCGCAGGCGCTTGCGCCGCGTGTTGTTTTTTGTTTGTTTTTTGAGATTTGTTATTTGGAATTTCTACTAACTCAATTACTCCGAACGGATACCATTATTTGAATTGCGTTTTTGGACGTATATCTTCGGGGCACTGTCTCAAAAAATAGTGATCCGTCATCCCGGCAATGAAATCCCTGACGATTTCCTCTTTGCGATGGTTTTTAATATAATCTTCAGACATATCCTCCAGAAAACCGGTAAATATTACTGACGTTCGATTTTCAGTTTCAATATCATCAAGGTATTTTTCAAAAAGCATTGCAAACAGTTTCTTTATGAGGCCCGTATGTTTTTTGATTTCCGGATTCATGTAAATACGCTCAAGGTTAAAATCCTTGAGCCGTTTTAAGGCATCCGACACTTCCGGGCTGAATGCAACATAGCTGTTTTGAAAGCTGTTTTTGATAATATCGGTTACAAGATTATAGACGATGGTTCCGTTTGTATCCCCGAGAATACCCACGCTGTCCTTGGGAAGATCAGATCTTTTGATTATTTTGAGCCGTATGGCATCTTCTATGTCACGACCGATGTAACTAATGGTATCTGCCATCCGGACAACACACCCTTCCAGGGTCATGGGTATAAGCTTGACCCAGGGGTCATCCTTTTTGGCGAACATCTCTTTTTCTAATGTTTCAAATGTCTTATTTCTCTCTGGTTCAAGTACCTGGTTATGGATTTCTCCGTCATGGCAGAGAATACCGTCCAGAGTCTGCAGACAAAGATTCCATCCTTTGCCTTTACATTCCACCTTGTCCAGAAAATGAACACTCTGAACGTTATGCTGAAAATAACCGATACCATTTGACCGGCAAAGTTCTGACAAAAACCTTTCACCGTCATGCCCGAACGGTGTATGCCCGATATCATGGCCCATAGAAATAGCCTCAATCAGATCCTCGTTCAATCTCAGATAACGACCAATGGTCCTTGCAATTTTCGATACCAGTTGAACATGGAGCACACGGTGGGTAATATGATCATTGTGTATCAGATAAAAGACCTGGGTTTTGTCGATATATCGTGTGTAGGCCCGTGAATGCAGAATCCGATCTGCATCCACAGAAAATATTTGGCGGTACCCTTCTTCTAAACGAACCTCATGAACCCGTCGCACGCCTGCTGAACTCAACGTTGCAATGGGGGATAACATTTCGGTTTCTCGCTGTTTCAGGGCTACACTTAGAGTATCGAGGTTTTTTTCTTTAAATTTTACCATTTTCTATCATGCTCTCCATGAGTTTAATGTAATCTATCCCTGCCTTTCTGAATCCTTCTTTACCGAATTTCATATTGGCTTCAAGAACATACAGATCTTTGTCATGCTCAATGATATCGATACCAACATCATCCCACCGGCATCTCCGGGCGGTATCAAGGGCAAGACCAAGAACATTTTTAGGGACAGGATCCAGACTGATGGTTGCACCGACAGCAACGTTGCTTCTAAATTCACCCAAAGGCGCAATACGCCAGTAGGCATGAACTACCCGATCTCCTATAACAACAATCCGCATATCGCGGTCTGACGGCAGGTATTCCTGAATATAGGCAACATTCGACCGACTGAGATAGGAATCCAGGTCTTCTTGATTCCGGATAAGGTAAACCCCTCTTCCCATGGCCGATCCCCGTGGGATTTTGGCGATAAAAGGAAATTGAAAATGTTCGCAAATAGAGTTTTTCTGGCGTTTTCCATAAAACACCCGGGTCCTGGGATGCGGTATTTCGAGAAGATTAAACAGGGCGGTTTGCTTGATCTTGTCCTGAACACACTTATAATTATGGTAACTGGGAAAGGTTTTTTTTCCCATGGCATCGAACAGTTCGGCATAGAAGGTGGTCGGATAGTATATCTTTTCGGCCTTTCTGATAAGATCCGCATCCGTATGGCTGTAATCGGAAAAATTAGGTCGCACCCCCAAGGTTACAACATTTTTACAGTTTTTAAGCCGTGCTTCAAGGGCAATGACTTTTTTAACGGTTATCATAACGGTCAAATAGCCTCATGATGATATCGTGGCTCCGTTCGGTATGACTTCCCGGCCAGTATATTCTCCGGCATCGGCCGCATATCTGAAAAATATCGCGGGTTTGCCAGATAAAGTCGGGCACATTCCCCCGCACGGATTCCTTGTCAACCGGTTGGATGCGGGTGTTACACCGGATGCATCGTGAAAACGGACGCGTATCCGTATAAATAATGCCCAGCGTGTCAATCACCTCTCTGAGCTGCTCAAAGGGAATGTTAGGCGTGATAAATATAAACTCTTGCGGCAATTTGCCGTCCCGGACACGCTCGGTGCGGGTGAGCAAAATACGGTTTTTCCTCCCCGAATCCATGGTTTTTTTTGTTGAAAAGCCGGGCTCATAAGATGTATCAAAGCCAAGAATCCGCAGCCATTTTGCCAGTTTGCCCAGCGTCGGCTCCGCAGCAAAACATATTTCACTCTCGTTGTTCATTGGTCACTGACACCTGTACCCCGATCTAATAATCAACAATTAATTGTTAACCATTACTTATTCAACCCTGAACCTTGAACCCATTAAAAGCTTTTTTATTCCGGCGGCGTTAACACAAACATTGACGGTGAAACCGAAACACCGGCCCAGTATCTGTCCACATCAAGCTGAAAACCGGAACCGTCGTCGGTTGAAATCACCAGACGAGAAGGGACCCTGTATCCCTCTATATCCTGCATTTTTTTAAACTCCGCCCGATATTTCAGATCGCCGGTAAAATAAAAATTTTCCACCTTGCGCACCTGTTTTCTGCTCGCATCAAGATATATCTTCTGACAAGTATTGCCCCATCCTTTTTTTAGAACCAGGATATATCCATCCTCATGTGCGCAAGGCTCCTCTTGGTTCGATAACGCAGTGCGGGAACTTGACGTACTACCGGACATGGAACCGGGAGGACCATTTCTTATAACAACTGCAGAATCATAATTATCAACAGAAACGCGGCCGGCCAGAAGATTAACAATATCGTCGGATGTTACGGGTATTGAGAAGAGTCTTTTCATTGTGGAATCTCCGGAATGCTGTTTATAAAATTTACCCCGTGTATGATTCACAAGATAGACCCACTGTCCGTCAGATGCAAAGCTTACCACAGGCTGTCCCGAAATGCTTCGGAGTGCGATACGGAGTCTGTCCGGTACCGATCCTGCCCAAGCGACCCGCGTGGTCAGATCTTTTTTTTCATTTTCCCAAAATGTTATCCTGCCGATACCTTTGAAGGTTTTAAGATGAAGATTTTGATTTTTCAGATAAGAAACAAGCTCCCCGGCTTCAGATAAGGTCTTTAGATCACCGGGAACCACCGGAGCAATTGTGCTGCAGGCCGAGAAAAAAAAGCCACCGATAAAAAGAGTTATTGCAAGGCGCCGGGAGTATGCTGAGTATTTCATTTGCCGGATAATTCCCGTATCTTTTTCTCAAGGTCATCTCTGTCTTTTTCTTTTTTCAACAACGAACGTCTGTAGAATTGAAGCGCTTTTTTCTTGTCACTTGTCTTCAGGTATGTATCTCCCAAATGCTCCAGAATAATCGGGTCGTCAGGTACCAGACTTACTGCCTTTTCCAGATATTTCAAGGCCTTGGTTAAGAGTCCTTTCTTAAAGTATACCCACCCCAGGCTGTCTGTAATATAACCGTCATCAGGCTTTTGTTTTAAAGCCGCCTTGATAAGACGTTCGGCCTCATCCAGATTCTCCCCAAGCTCTGCATAGGTATAACCGAGATAATTCAGTGCATTGGCATCATTTTCGTCAAGACTTACCACCGTCTTCATTTCTTCTATGGAAGCTTTTTTCTTTCCCCACTTGTCATAAACAACACCCAGTCGAAAACGGAGTTTGGTATTTTCAGAATCAATCTTGAGTCCCTGTTTAAGAACGTTTTCAGCTTTTTCGAATTCCCCCGTATCTTCATAAAATGAGCCCAGATAGAGCAATATCTCAGGATCATCAGGAATTTTTTTAATAACATCTTTTAAAAAATGTATAGCTTCCTTAATTTTTTTCTGTCCATGATATAAAAATGCAATATGAACCACGGCTTCCTTATAAAAGCTGGAATCCGTCGCCACCTTTTTAAAATGCGTGATGGCTTTGTCTCTATCTTTTTTTCCATCAAAGACAATTCCCGTAATGTAATGAAGATCGGAACTGTCCGGTGCACCCTTTAACATGCCTTCAAGGATGATGACTGCGGCATCATATTGCTTTGGGTTTAAATACCGCTTAACCACCTTTCTTATTACTTCCTGTTCCGTGATACTTCTTTCACCCAGATCCTTAAAGATTTTTTCTGCAGACGCTGTCATTCCCCTATCATGATAATAAGATCCGAGTTCCATGGCGGCTCTTATATTTTTGGAATCCTTTTTCAAAAGCTCCCGGTATAACTGAATAACTTTCTTTTCTTTACCCATAGTTTTGTAGAGATTTATCAGCTCATAACGAGGTTCCTCGAGGTCAGGGTTTATTTCTAAAGTTTTTTGAAATTCTTTTTCAGCTCCGGCAGTATTATTCTGCTCTTTGAATATTTTTGCTATAAAGAAATGCCCCACATATGATTCGGGAAAGTTTTGAACAAACTGATTATAGATCTTTAATGCCCGGCTCAGTTTTCCCTCCTGCATATACAGACCGCCTAAAAGCAAATATATATTTTCTTGCTTCGGATCCATGGCAATAATTTTTTCATACACCGCTCGTGCGTCATCAAACTGATTAAATTCCTGTTTAAGCCTTCCATACATGATAAGCGCTTTAAGGTTGTCGGGTTCTTTTTCCAGTATTTTTTCAATAATACTCAAAGCGCTCTGGTTCTCTTTTATATGATGGTAAAGAATTGCAAGCTCCAATCGAAGATAGGCAGATTCAGGGTCTGTTTCAATGGCTTTGTTTAGATACGTGATGGCTTTATCGTAGTTGCCTTTTTTTCGTTGCAACTGTGCCTCTGTATAGTAGTAATAACGGCTCTCCGGCAGCAGCGAGTCGGACGCCGTCTCATCAAAGCTTTTATCTAATGACCGAGCTGCCCTTTTATAAGGAAAACAACCGGAAAAAACTATAATGACCATAATAGCAATGATAAGATTTAATAATTTAGATTTCATTTAAACGTCCTAAGCCGGATAAACCGAAAAAGTTACAAGTGAGCTAAAGTTTGAAGTGAGCTAAAGTTCGCGCAGCGCAGGCGCTTGCGCCGCGTGAAGGAGTCGCTACGATCCGGCTTTTATACAAATTGGCAGTATTCCTTAACTTTAGTCACTTTAGGGCACTTTAGGCACTTCACACTTAATTGGCTAAGCATTTTTTTTGCCACAAAAAGCACAAATTTCAGCACTTAGGAAATAAAATACGTCACTGTATTTACGAATTAAAGCACTTAGGGGTCAAAAAACCATTTTCCTTTTTTAGTCGGCGCCTTAAGAGATTCTTCAAGCTGTTTTAAAAACGTAGCTCTGGGTATCTCTCTGGCCCCA
>JAUVTO010000125.1 GCA_030601485.1 Desulfobacterales bacterium
TTTAGAGCTATCCATGTCGTGGGCATCCGCCTCGGAAAAGGCTATTGAAATACCTAATGCCTGCAATTTCCCGCTGATTCCTCCGGCAATCTCAGGAATCAGAACTTTAAGAATACTTTTAAAATCCAAGATCCCTACAAGTTTACCCTGACCGTCAAGGACAAGGCTTGTTCTATGTCCTGCTTCCGTACACTTTCCGATTTCGACCTGGCAATATATTTTCATCAATTCCGGAACAGCCTCTTTTAGAGTCTTATCCACTTCTGTTACTGAATAATCATCAATAGGCACCATCATATCTTTTACTTTTAATTTTACGGGCATTCTATCTTCCTCCTTTTTATTTGTGCAGTTGTCGCGTATTAATCAGGGGATCAGAAGGCCATGCCTGTTTTCCAGACCTCCCAGACTTTACCTGCCAGATCAGGCCCCGGCTTGAGAGTAGGTTTTCCAGGCTGCCATCCGGACGGGGTTGCTTCCGTGCCCTTTCTGTCCCGTACAATAAGCCCTTTTACTATCTTTTCGATCTCGTCGCGGACATCGCGCAGATATACGATTGTTTTGGATTTCATGAAGAAACTCTCGTGATCGTTTCGATAATTTCTAATAAGCTTCTTCATAAGCCAGATCCTCTTTAGTCACCTTTCCTTTGAACAGATTATATGTCCATATCTGATATCCGATCACAATGGGTAAAAAAATTATTACCACAATCAGCATGATTTTTAAGGTAAGAGGGCTTGAAGATGCATTTTGTGCTGTCAGGCTGTATTTGGGATTTAAGCTCGATGGGAACAGGTTTGGGTAAAGCCCGACAATACCGAAAAACGTTGATCCCACAATGGTAAGCGCCGAGGCAAACCAGGCTCTGAAAAAAGCTCTTTTTGCCAGAAAAAACTTGATACTCAAAAGAGCAAAAACCGTTATCAGGATAACAAGAAACAAAGCCGGATGGGCCAGGTAGTTATCATAGAGATGTGTGAAGAACCTGCTGGCGATCAGAAAAATCACCACTACCCATAGAAGCACCGGCCAGAGCTTGTTGGCAACGGAAGCAGCCCTCTCATGCAAATCACCTTCTGTCTTGATGGCCAGCCATAAGGCGCCGTGTACAAGAAAAAGCATTACAAAAAGCACGCCGCCAAGGAGCCCGTAAGGGTTTAAAAGCGTAAATAGTGTTCCATGATAAATGCCGTTATGATCTATGGGAATTCCTTTAAAAATATTTGCAAAGACCACACCAAAAAGAAGGGCCGGCGTAAAGCTGCCGATAAAAATGCATGTATCCCAGATTTTTCGCCAGCGCGGATCATCAACCTTGCCTCGAAATTCAAAAGAGACCCCGCGCAGAATCAGGGCAAAAAGAATCAGCATCAAGACCGAATACAGGGATGAAAACATTACGGCATATACTGTGGGAAAGGCTGCAAAAGTAACGCCAGCCGCAGTAATCAGCCAGACTTCGTTACCATCCCATAGCGGTCCCAGTGAATTAATCATAATCCGTTTGTCCTGATCGGTTTTTCCCAGGAACGGATAAAGCGTTCCTATTCCGAAGTCGAATCCGTCTGTCATGAAAAATAAAGCCCATAAAAGGCCCCATAAGAAGAACCATATGGTCTGTAAAACCATTTTTCCCCCTAAATAGTGCCTGAACGAAAACCCCGTTCAGGCACGATTGTTGATTGGCGATTGATGATTGTTGATTTAAAAACCAAAATAAATTCATAGAGTTGGTAGCGGCACGATTAGAGCTGAATTCCGCCTTATGGGGTTTTCGGTCAAGCACTAAATAATTGAAGATTGAAAATTGAAGAGCCCTATTAATTTATTTTTCAGTTTTTTCCCTTAAATATTCAATAGACAATTGTCAATCGGAAATTAATGAGCCGGTCCTTGCCTTGCATTTTTTGCAATCAGATAGAAACCGACCGCTCCAAGAAGACTGTAAACCAGAATAAATGCGATTAAAGATATCAGCACCTGAGAACTCGCAACCGGAGATGCTGCATCCGAGGTCTTCATCAGTCCATACACGATCCAGGGCTGGCGGCCGACTTCAGCCAGGACCCATCCCAGTTCAATGGCGATGTACGGCAATGGGATTGACCAGAGCATAATCTTCAAATAGCCGGGACTTTCAACCAGACGGTTTCTTTTAAACCATCCGATAATGGTTAAAAGGGGAAAGAGGGCTCCCAGTGCAACCATGATTCTGAAAGAAAAGAAGGACAGTAATACAGGGGGCCTTTCATCTTTTGGAAAATCCTTGAGTCCCCTTACTTCCGCATTAAAATCATGCCGAGTGAGAAAGCTCAGAAGTCCGGGTATGGAACCGATTTCAACGCTATTTCTTTCATTTTTCTCATCAGGAACGGCAAAGAGGTGAAGAGGGGCTCGGGTGGTTGTTTCCCAGTGCGCCTCCATGGCAGCCAGCTTGGCAGGCTGGGTTTCGGTTACATGGACCCCATGCATATCCCCTGTTATAGCAGTGAAAATTGAAAATATCAGCCCGAATACAAGAGCAATCCGGAATGACTTTGTAAAAAAATCGATGTGCTGTTTTTTCAAAAGATGATATGCACTGATACCCATGACAAAAAAGGCGCTTAAAATATAGGCCGCCGGCACTGTATGAAAAAACTCAAGGATGGCAAACTTGTTGAAAACAACCGCGGCAAAATCGACAAGCTCGGCCCTGCCGTTCCTGATAGTAAAACCAACAGGATGCTGCATCCAGCCGTTTGCCATAAGAATCCATACAGCGGACATGGTTCCTGCACCCGCAATAAGCCACATGACAATGGCATGTGCCTTTTTTGATATTTTGTTCCACCCGAAAATCCAGACACCGATGAGAGTCGATTCCAGAAAAAAGGCCGCAGTTGCTTCTATGGCAAGAAGCGAACCAAAAATATCACCCACAAAGGCTGAATAGCGGGACCAGTTTGTTCCGAATTGAAATTCGAGTGTGATACCGGTGACAACCCCAACAGCAAAGTTGATCAAAAACAGCTTGCCCCAGAATTTCGTCATTCTAAGATACGTTTCATCTCCTGTCCGGACATATTTTGTCTCCATAAAGGCCACCAGTACAGAAAGACCCAGTGTCAGAGGGACAAACAAAAAATGAAACATGGTGGCGGTTGCAAACTGCAACCGTGAAAGAAGTACTACATCCATGAGTGCATTCTTACGCCTTTCCTTCCAATTGACACTGTGTAAAATCTATCTCCTGGTTGCATCCACTGCATATATGAGTTTTATCAAACTCATCAGAAAAGATTTCAACTTCTTGACCGCAGTTGGGACATTTGCATGAAAACGATGTTAACGTCTTGAAATTTTGAAAACCCGGGCAATGCTTTGGTGTAGACATAATATTCTCCTTTGATATAATTGTTTCGCGATTTTATATAACGCGGCTGCGCCGCTAAAAAATTTGATAGGCTTTATCGATAAGGATTGCCTTGTGACTAAACTTACCGTTTTTGGGCGATTTCACGGCCGTAATCCTGGGCCATTTGAAGTCCCCCTTATATCCTTTTATCGACGCCTTCAAATTCGCAGTCCGGCGTATAACAGGTGTTGTCGACGAACTCGCATTTTTCTTTGCAGGATGGACACCGGTCAGGTGGTGCATCAGCTTCCAGCGTATATCCGCAATTTCCACATTTCCAACTTGCCATATGATAACCTCCTTTATGCTTTCCAAAGACCATGTATATTGCAGTATTCTCGTGCTGCAATCTGTTCAGCTTCTACATTGAAGATTGCTTCTGGTGCTTCCCCGGGATTGAGAAACTGCCGGTAAACCTTGCCGTCCGCAATAATTTCAATCCATTGGATCCAGTGTTTCTCTTCCATGGGATGGGCAACGTCTCCGACTTTAACTTTCACGCCGCCTTCTACTTTTTCAATCACCGGGACATGCTTCTCCTTGGCAGCATCAACCGTATTTTCGACAAGCAAATTCATGGGTTGGCCGCAGCACACAAGGTTACCCTTGCCACCATGAAGGACCTCTACTATATTTCCACATACGCCACATTTGTATACCTCAAGTCTTTTGGCCATTTTTTATTTCCTCCTTTAAAAGTATAGGACACGGATTTACTCAGACCCGCCTGCCATGCGAGGCACAAGCGGGCAGGTAACCACAGATGGTTTTTCATTAAATATTTTGATAATCTGTGTTTATATGTGTCCCCAAAAAGGTTTACCAGTTTTCCCCAAGCAGTTCAAAGTGGGCCTGGAGATGGGCACAGGCCGGGCATAATTCCGGTGCTTCGCTCCCTTCATGGAGATAACCACAATTGCGGCATCGCCAGATCACTTTTTCATCCCTTTTAAACACCTTGCCTGCCTCTATATTGGCAGCAAGGTCCACGTACCTTTTTTCATGCTGTTTTTCCGCAACTGCAATCGCCTCAAATACCGCGGCAATTGAATCAAACCCTTCCTCGCGAGCGATCTTTGCAAATCCAGGGTACATTTCGGTGTGCTCGTAATGTTCTCCTGCGGCAGCAGCCTTCAGGTTCTCAGTGGTTGTTCCGATAACACCTGCGGGAAACGCTCCTGTGATTTCAACTTCACCGCCCTCTAAAAATTTAAACAATCTTTTGGCATGTTCTTTTTCCTGGTTGGCGGTTTCAGTAAAAATGTCTGCGATTTGAACATAGCCTTCTTTTTTGGCCTTGCTGGCAAAATAGTTATAGCGATTTCTTGCCTGAGATTCACCTGAAAATGCAGTTAAAAGATTTTTTTCAGTTTGAGTTCCTTTTAAACTTCCCATGTTTTTTCTCCTTATACTATTTTTATAATAATGTATTTATTGGTAGGAACCACGACTCATTTTTTATTTCTGTTCAAAGTCATTTTTCCACCAGCCCTTCTTAATGTGGTTTTCCTTTTCTTTTTCCGCAAGTCTTTTCAGTTTATAGGCAGAATCAAGCATAACGCCGTATAGAATACCACAACCGGTATCTTCCCGATCAATATCACCTTTATTTGCCAATTTGATCATCTCTTCTGACAGATCAAGTGTTTTTTTAATATTATCGTTGCAAGGCCTCATATATTATACTCTCTCCAGAAATAAACACCGGCTTTATCATTGAGCTCTCAGTTTTTTCAGTTATGTTGCGAGATGCTCTTTAAATCGGAAAAAAATAGAGTGCGTCCCCTCCTCTTTCTATAAAAGATCTTCAATATTCATGCCATGTGTACGGAAACTTAAAAAATGACAATAAAAAGTATGAGAATCAATATGTTATGTTAATACTGTCACTATGGGATAAAGGCAAAGGAATCCGAATTAAGAGACACTTACAAATATTTCGGATTTACGATAGACATCGGTATGCTACCAATCTTAGGAATATTGGAGTGCTAAAGCGTTCCATCCGGATCACTCCAAAACTCCATCACTCCAAGGCTCCCATGTTAGATGAGCACAGTTTGATCAATATATACAGTATCTTTCATAAATACAGCCATTTATTCGGGCAAGAGTGTATTGACGGGCCATTTATAAAAAATAGAATTACTTAATGGATTGTATGTGAGGATAAGATTAAAAAACGTTTCATATTTATTGATGATACATAATTGTATCATGAGACAGGCTTGGAAACTATTCATTAAGACTGGATAAAGCACTATTGAGTGTTTCTTGGCAAGAACGTACAGTCATGTAGGTTAGGTGGTTAAACGTCATTAACATCTTTAATGTCACAAAGCTTATGCCAAATATGTAACATAATTTTATTCTATGGCTTGGCATGTTTATTGTATTAGAAGTATGATGCCCATGTAAAAAGTCTTTTTTACATGGATTTAGGCCCCGGTTAAATAGATGCAAAAACGGATTTAACGGGGTAAAAATTTAGGGATTCAGGAATTACGAATTATTTAAGCTTGTTGTCAGAATACTGAATTGGAGAAGCCTGTAAATTTAACAATTAAGTGATTAGGTTAAC
>JAUVTO010000026.1 GCA_030601485.1 Desulfobacterales bacterium
CCGGACCGCATCAATTTTCTCGCCCTCTAATGAATTGTCAGTCTCGTAAAAAGTCACAATCCGACGGCAAAGTAAAAAGATCCAAATTCAAGGCGCGCAAATCCTGAGGAATGAGTCGTACTTATAGTACGCTGCAATGACGAAGGATGCAGCGCAACGCAGAAGTTGGACTTTTTACGAAGCCGTCAATGAAATATTTAAAACATTTCTGTAAAGAAACAAGAGGGCATTAAAGGCTTGCGTCTCAATATTTCCCTTGCAAGATCTAATAATTTTTTTTGATTTCCGTCTGTTATTGCCCTTGACATACTGCATTGATTTCCTAATAATATCTCCATAAATTTTCTACTTATATATTCTGCAGTTGGTCTAAATACTGTTATTGCAGAACATGTCAACACAGAATATTTTCTGTAACATCATCTTATATTACAAATTACAGAAATTTTTCCGGTTAATTAAATTGTTCGGTGCTCAACTCCCCAATTCAAAACCATATTATTATATGTATATTTATATTGCTTTTATCCTTCCCCTTTGATATTGTTAAATTATGAAAAAGGTAAGATTTGAGTGGGATGCTAAAAAAGACAAGCAAAATCAGGAGAAACATGGAGTTTCATTTGCATTTGCCCAATATGCCTTTACCGATCCTGACCGCATTATTGCCGAGGATTTAAATCACAGCCAAAAGGAAAAACGATATTACTGTTTCGGCAAAGTCGGAAATGGAATCATAACAGTTCGTTTCACATATCGTGGCAGCGTTATACGCATTATCGGTGCAGGATACTGGCGAAAAGGGAGGAAAATATATGAAAGCCAAAATTAAATACACTGATGAACCATTGGGAAAATTACGTATAATTGATGATTTTCTACCTCCTCCGGAAGATTTACTATTTAAAGAGGAGAATGTAAAAATTACGATTACTCTCAGCAAAGACAGCATTGATTTTTTTAAAAATGAAGCAAAAAAGCATAATACACAGTATCAAAAAATGATCCGCAGGCTTTTAGATCTATATGCTGCACATCATAAGCAACCGCCCCGAACCAATCAGTTCACCTGACCGGAAAAGCCGGACATGACTGGAAAGTATGATATTAAGCAAAGTGAAAATGGAATCTATCTCGATACAGACAGACTTGGAGACATTTATGAGTCCGTTGATTAATGGTCTTTTCGCACAATCTCTGCGTTATGCTCAAAAAATAATCCTCGGAATATCAAATATATGCCTGTGGTTATTTTTTTCGCATGCCTTGATCTTGAACGAAAATCCTCATTAATCAACAGACTCATTTATATCAAGCCGGCAGATCTTGAATTGTTATATAAAAGATTAAAGGTCTTATGATCGATGCTAAACAAACGACAGAAATTCGGTAAAGAAAGTGAGTCCATAGCCGTCAAGCACCTTAAAAAGAACGGATACAAGATTCTGGAGCAGAATTACCGTAACAAGCTGGGCGAAATCGACATTATTGCAAAAGATAAGGATACCCTTGTTTTTATCGAGGTCAAAGCAAGAAAATCCGGTCGGTTCGGGAATCCCAAATGGGCCGTAACCCCTAAAAAGCAGCGTAAAATTTCGATAGTGGCACTCTACTATCTAAAGGTCTCAAAACAACATAATGTCAAGGCACGGTTTGACGTGGTCAGCATACTTTCCGCAGAAAAGAACCCTGATATAGAAATCGTTAAAAATGCCTTCCAACTCGCCTATACGTGAACAGGAATGTCTAACCTATCTAAAATTATGGCATAAAATTCACTTTACCGGAGCAAGGAGGATTTTAATTTGCAGTCAAACCCCAACAATAAACCCGGCATGCTTTACGTTGTTGCCACGCCCATAGGGAACAGGGACGATATCACCCTAAGAGCGCTCAATATCCTCGGGCATGTCGATCTTGTGGCTGCAGAAGATACAAGACATACCGGCAGGCTCTTGGCACATCACAAGATCAAATGTCGTATGATCTCTTTTCATGAACATAATGAAAGTGAACGTACGCCGGATCTTATTAACAGGCTCAAATCCGGATTATCGGTGGCCCTGGTATCAAATGCAGGTACGCCATCCGTATCCGACCCCGGCTACAGGCTTGTAAAAGAGGCCGTCATAAACCGTATAAGGGTCAGTCCCATTCCCGGTGTGTCGGCCGCCATTGCCGCTCTCAGTGTTTCGGGACTGCCAACTGATTCCTTTGTTTTCATAGGCTTTCCCGCTAAAAAGAAAGCAAAGCGGCTCGATCAACTTAAAGACCTTGTCGGTGAAAGCAGAACCATGGTATTTTATGAATCCCCAAAGCGTATTTTAACATTTTTAAAGGAGATTATAACTGTTATGGGGGACAGGTACGGTGTGCTGTCCAGGGAGATGACCAAGTTACATGAAGAATTTATTAGAGGCTTTTTGTCTGAAATTCTTGCCAGCTTGAATGCACGGCCGGCAATAAAAGGCGAATGCACGCTTCTTTTAACGGGATGTGAAAAAAACAAAGAAGTTTCTATTAAGACCGTTAGAACCGAGATAAGTAAAGCGCTGGAGAAAAAACAAAGCAAACTTTCCGAACTTTCCAAAATTATCGCCCAAAAATACGGCCTTCCGAAAAATAAGGTATATGATGAGGCATTGAAATTGAAGCGCAAGATGCAGAGCCAAAAGCACAATTAGAATTAATATGGAAACAATCCCAAACCCGAAACCCGATACCCGAAACCCGATTATATATCCGGTAATTCTCGCTGTTCCTGATAAAGAACAACAGCTTAAAGGCAGGGAAAAGGTTTCCTTTTTAAGCAAACATGCCAGAAAAGCCCTTGAAATATCCGCCAAAAAGAGCCGCATCCAATTAACCTATCTTAAAAAAGATGAAAAAGGGGTTCCATTGCCTTTTAATGGGCATTACTGGTCCCTTACTCACAAGTCCAAATATGTTGCGGCCGTGATTGCTTCAGCTCCCATCGGTATTGATATCGAAAAGATCCGGTCCTGTTCAAAGGCTCTTTTCAGAAAAACAGCCCGTGACAGCGAATGGAAACTTTCAGACACAGATCCATTCATCCTTTTCTATCGCTACTGGACGTCAAAGGAATCGGTATTAAAGGCTTCAGGAACCGGTATCAGGGACCTTTCAAAATCTCGCATTATGAAGATAATCGACGATAATCATCTGGTAATAGACTACCGGAACCAAGAATGGCTCATAGAACACTTTTATTTCGACGAACACATTGCATCTGTTGTTAAAAACAATTTTCATATTGAATGGACAAATCAAGTGACCAGTTAGAGGATATAAATATTATGGATATAACATTTTACGGCGCTGCTCGGGAAGTTACCGGCTCTATGCACCTGATAGCCACTGAAAATGATCGCATACTGCTTGACTGCGGAATGTTTCAGGGTCGTCGCAAAGAAACCGAAGAAAAAAACAGGCGACTGCCCTTTGATCCGCAAAACATCACCAGCCTCGTGCTTTCACATGCTCACATCGATCATTCCGGACGCATCCCATTGCTGACTAAAAACAATTTTGTTGGGCGGATTGTCTGTACTCGCGCAACTCAAGATGCATGCGAATACCTCCTGATGGATTCGGCTCACATCCAGGAATCAGACGCCAATTACCTCAATTATAAAACCTTGAGGTCCGTTTTATCTCAGAAGAAAACGTTGCATGTCAAAAAAAGAAATTCAAAAAAAGAATTAAACGATATCAAAAAGATTTTAAAAAAAGACCGTCATCAACTCGACATGGAAAAAATCAACGAACTCATCCAAAAACATCACATAGACGCAGTCCGTCCGATTTATTCCATCGAAGATGCGAAACATGCCCTCAGTTTCTTTGAAGGTCATCCTTATCGTAACCCCATAGTCATCGGAAAAGATTCGAGCTGCACTTTTTACGAAGCAGGACATATTTTAGGATCTGCGATATCCATAATCAAGGTCATTGAAAACGGTCGTTCACGCACGATCTGTTATACGGGTGATATCGGTCGATTTGACAAACCGATTATAAAAGATCCGGCGCTTCATTTTGAAGAGACCGACCGGAACATAGATTTGATGATTATGGAAAGCACTTACGGAAACCGCTTTCACGAACCGTTGCAAAATCTGAAACCCAGATTAAAAAAGGTTCTTACAGATACCGTTGAACGGGGCGGAACGGTTATTATACCTGCATTTGCATACGGTCGTACTCAGGAACTTTTATATGTACTGCACGAACTGTATAATGACAATGAAGTTCAGCCGGTTCCAATATTCGTGGACAGCCCTCTGGCAACCAATATTACCCGTGTCTTCGGAGAGCATCCTGAGGTTTATGACCGAGAAACTCATGAAACTTTTCTTGCAAAAGGTAAAAATCCGTTTTTTTTTGACAAGATTCATTTTGTGGGTTCGGTCGAAGAATCCATGGCGTTGAATCGCAGTCAGAAACCGCATATCGTCATCACAGCCTCAGGAATGTGTGAAGCCGGGCGTATTCTGCATCATTTACGCCATAAAATCCATAACCCTCGGAATACGATTCTGATTGTCGGCTATATGGCTCAAAATACCCTGGGACGTCGTATTATTGAACAGGGCGCGAAATATGAGAAGTCCGGTCGTACCGGTTCACCGCCCTTGCTGAAATTTCTCAACAAAGAATATCCTTTGAAAGCGCACGTGGTGAAATTGAGCGGTTTCAGCGCCCATGGGGACAGAAATGAAATGTTCCGTTTTCTTAAGGAATCTAATTTGCGTATTAATAAAATTGCCGTGGTCCACGGTGAAGAAGATCAAGCACTATCCTTTGCAAAATTTTTAAACAATCAAGGCTTTTCAGCAATTGTTCCCAAATCCGGGGATACGGTTCATATTGAATAATATAGATAATGATCAACCATACGCCCCAAAATCAGGAACTTCCCTTTTTAGCCGCCATCTTTACCGTATTTCTGTGCGCATTATTCGGTGCTAATGCCGTTGCTATTAAAATCAGTCTTTCCGGACTGGGTGTATTTACCACCGCCGGGCTCCGTTTCAGTATGGCCTCGGTGGCGGTTTTTATATGGGCTCGAATTACCGGCAGATCCTTTCACATCAAGAAAGGACAGATTCATCAGCTACTGATTATCTCCATGATGTTTACCGTGCAACTATCACTGTTTTATCTCGGAATCAGCAAAAGTAATGCTTCCCGAGCAACACTGATGGTCAATTTGCAACCGTTTTTTACGCTTTTTCTGGCACATTTTTTCATTTCCGGAGACCGGATTACCAAAAGAAAAACCCTTGGAATCATGCTTGGGTTTGCCGGAGTGATTTTTGTATTTATGGAAAAAAAAGGAGTCACAGCCGATTTTCAGGTCGGGGATCTAATAATCCTTTTCGCAGCTTTTCTCTGGGCCTGCAACGCAGTTTACACCAAAAGGATTATTCACGCCTTCAAACCGTTTCATTTGGTCCTTTATCCCATGATATTTTCGGTTCCTTTCTTTTTTCTCGAAGGATTTGTTTGGGACAGCACCATGATAGCTCATGTTGACGCAAAAGTTTTTTGCGCTCTCTTATACCAGGGCCTTGTAGCGGCTTCTTTTTGTTTTGTAGCATGGATTACCTTGCTGCAAAAATACGGTGCCGTGGCTCTGCATTCTTTTATTTTCGTCATGCCAATTTCAGGGGTTGTGCTGGGAGGACTTGTTCTGGGGGAACCGATCACGGTCAATATTATTATAGCCCTGTTGTTGATCGTGTCAGGTATTCTGTTGGTTAACTTCAAACAGAAAAAGCCAATACCGTTGTTTCCACTTGGAAGAAATGTTTAATATTATGACCGTGAAAAATATTCAAAGAAAATTACAACAACTCGGAAACAGGAAAACGGCCGACGCCTTACGAAGGTTTTTTAAAACCGGTCCCGGTGAGTATGGTGAAGGTGATGTTTTCATAGGAGTCAGAGTTCCTGAATTAAGGAAGCTGGTCAAAGAATATCCTGACATAACCATAAAGGAATCAGTGCAATTGCTCAGGTCCACGATTCATGAGGAGCGGCTGTTTGCACTCTTGATGCTTATCAACAAATTTTCAAAGGGGAATGAAACGGTAAAAAAGAGAATTTATGAACTGTACTTGCAACATACGAAATTTATAAATAGCTGGGATCTTGTTGACGGCTCGGCTCATCATATTGTCGGCGCCTTCTTAATGGATAAAAACAAAGAACCTGTTTACCGTCTTGCAAAATCAAAAAACTTGTGGGAACGGAGAATTGCAATATTGTCCACATTCCATTTTATTAAGCATGATAACTACTTGGAGACACTCAAAATTTCAAAAATCCTGCTGACGGATGACCAAGATTTGATTCATAAAGCCGTAGGATGGATGCTGCGAGAAATCGGCAAGCGTCATATGTCCACTGAAGAGATATTCTTGAAAAAATATCATAAGAGGATGCCTCGCACCATGTTGCGGTATGCCATTGAAAAATTTCCGGAGTCAAAAAGACAAAAATATTTGAAAGGAAAAATTTTATGATGAGCTCGACTTTTTGCGAATTCATCAAGATTTTTTTTGCAAATTGAGAAAATGGGTTGATAATTTGCCAATAAGAATGTATAAAATAAGCATACTTTAACTGGTGGGAAAAGTAAGAGACGTACGACAATCTTCAGTGTCAAAGGACTTTATATGAAAAAGGAGGTGTACTATGCCTACATACGAATTCATTTGTGAAAAATGTACAAAGCCCTTTACCCTGATCATGAAAATCTCGGAGTATGAAAAGAAAAAGTTTCAATGCCCGAAATGCAAAGGCCGTAAAGTTAAACAGCAGATTACTTCTTTTCAAACTATAACTTCCAGCAAAAGTTAAAGTGTTCCATTCAATCTGTGTCGTAAAAAAGTATAGCGTTTTTGTGTTTTGTCGTTATTTATCCCGATGGCCAGGGCTTTCCGAGTACCGACCATTACCACCAGATCCCGGCCTCTGGTTATGGCTGTGTAAATCAAGTTGCGCTGAAGCAGGATATAATGCTGGGTAAGAATGGGGATTACCACTGCCGGATATTCTGAACCCTGTGATTTGTGCACTGAGACCGCATAGGCCAGAACGATTTCATCAAGCTCGGAAAATTCGTAGGCAACATCCCTGCCGTCAAACGTGACGGTCACTTGATATTCCTCCGGTCGGATACCGGCAATTCTACCGATGTCACCATTGAAAACCTTCTTGTCATAATTATTCCTGATCTGCATTACTTTATCGTTGACTCGAAAGCTCCGGTTTCCCCGTATGATGCCGTCTTGAACCGGATTGAGTGTTTTCTGCAGTTCCATATTGAGGTTTTCGGCTCCCACCACTCCCTTGTGCATGGGCGTTAAAACTTGAATATCGTCGACCGGATCAAAACCAAAGCGTCTGGGGATACGTGTCTGTGTCAACTCCAATATAATTTCAAGAACCTTTTGAGGGTCTTCCTGACGGATAAAATAAAAATCGTTGTTGGGCAAATCGTTTTCAAATGAGGGCAGGATACCGTTATTAATTTTATGAGCATTGACTATAATCCTGCTCGCTTTGGCCTGGCGGAAAATCTCGTTGAGTTCCACCACCGGCACGGCTTTTGATGTAATAATATCATTGAGAACATTTCCCGCTCCCACTGACGGCAGCTGATTGACGTCGCCCACAAGAATAACCGTCGCAAAAGGCGGAACGGCCTTTAACAGGTGGTGCATTAAAATAGTGTCTATCATGGAGGCCTCATCCAGTATGAGAAGGTCGCAATTGAGGGGTTTTTCTTGGTTTTTCTGAAAGCCTCCCTTAATAAAACTGAACTCCAGGAGTCGGTGAATGGTTTTGGCCTCATGACCCGTTGTTTCGCTCATCCGTTTTGCTGCTCTGCCCGTGGGCGCAGCCAGCAGGGTTGTTACGTTAAGCCTGGAAAAGATTTTTAACACCGCATTGATAATTGTCGTTTTACCGGTGCCCGGTCCGCCGGTAATGATCATGATCTTGTTTGTTAGAGCGGATTGTATGGCCCTGATCTGTTTTTCCGCCAGGGTAATATTCAGTTGTTTTTGGACCCAATCTATCGCCCGTTCTGATGCGACATGGCGGATAGATTTAGGCGATGTTAGGAGTATATTCAACCGTTCGGAGATGCTGGTTTCGCATAAATGAAACCTGGCCAGGTATACGGCTTTGTTGTTTTCTTTTAATTCTTCGATTTTTTTGTTTATATCTTCGACAATTATCTTCCGTTCAACGGCGATATTGCCGAGCGCCTTGACAACCACATCTCTTCCAACGCCGAGGATTTCCTGACTCTTTTTTATAAGGGGTTCATATGGGTAAAAGACGTGCCCCTCATCTGAGAGCTGATTGAGGACATAGAGAATGCCTGCTTCAACCCTCAAGTGAGAATTTTCAGGGAATCCAAGTTTTGAGGCAATACGGTCGGCGATCACGAATCCTATTCCGAAAATATCCGTTGCAAGTCGATAGGGGTTGTCTGTTACCACTGCAATGGATCGATTCCCATATTGTTTGAATATTTTCGTGGCATAGCCGGAACTGATTTCATGAGATTGAAGAAACAGCATGACATCACGAATCTCTTTCTGCTCATCCCATGCTTTTTGTATCATGGCAATACGTTTTTTGCCGATACCGTTGACCCGGGAAAGTTTTTGGATTTCATTTTCGATGACATCCAGTGTTTGTTCTCCAAATTTTTTAACGATTCGGCCGGCCATGACAGGTCCGAGCCCTTTGATGAGTCCTGAGCCCAGATACTTTCGAATTCCATAAACGGTTGCCGGAACCGTGGTCCTGGATTCTACTACCTTGAACTGCTCGCCAAATTTTGGATGATTCACCCACTCACCGCGCATGTTGAGAATTTCGCCGGGAGCCGCAGATATAAGGTGTCCCACAACGGTTACGAGATCCTTTTGCCCGTAAACTTTTACTCTGGCAATGGTGAAACCGGTCTCGTCGTTCGTGTATGTAATTCTTTCAATCTGGCCGGAAAGCTCCGTAAGCATATTTTTCGCCTCAGAAATTCTACAACTTACTGCAAATAAAACAATTTATGAGATATAGTCTTTTGTCTCATATATGGAATAATGGAATGTTGGAATAGTGGAATGTTGGTTTCTAAAGGAATTTTATTATTGATGGAATTTTTAACTACCCTGTCAAGATCGATTTAATCAATAACCCATTTTTCCATTTTTTCAAAACCCATTACTCCATCATTCCAGTCTTCCAACATTCCAATTGTGACCTGCCCGCTCGTGCCTTGCAATCCCAGGCGGGGCGAAGCGGACTAACTTGGCCCTGTTTTACATTATACCCAGTCCGGCAACCGTATATCTTGTTTTAAGGCACTGCTGGGAATGAAACATTTTATATCAATAACCGGGGACCCGTCAAAGGCATCGATTTTGTCGATGTAAATTGTATTTCCTTGTATCGATAGTATGTTACATATGGATATGCCGATCAGATTGGGCCGTAACGGAGAATGGGTTGCAAACACTCCGGTTAAAGGGTTTTTTTTGTTTTTCCTCGGATGAATCTTCATTACTTTTCTCTTTTCAGGGGTGTCATTCTCATGAAACCAGTAACATACGGTTATATGAGAAAATCCATCCAAACCCAAAAGAGCCTCATTATATTTTTCATAGACCTCAATCCATACCTTTTCATCCTGTTTCTTTATAATGCCCACAGGAATAACATAAAAACTCTCTTTCATATACGGTCTCCTTTCAACGAGTGATACAATCCGGACACGAACTGACTTCTGAAATCTTATCATTGAGTTTCGTAAAAAGCAAAAAGTGACTTTTTGCGACACGGTTACGACCTTTTCACAATTCGTCATTTTTTAGCCGGTTATATTAATATAACTAAAATAATTTATCAATATATGGTGTTTTTTATTGACATTAACCCCAACATATCGCATAAATTACCTGATATGGGTATTCGATACCATGCGTTGTTATCTTAGCGGCATTCGATCCGTCGATCATTGCGGCATAATATTCTTGTTTAATCGTTTAAAAAAGGATAAGCACATGAATAGAAGGAACTTTTTGCTGAAAAGTGCCGGTTTGTTGATGGGAAGTTTTTTGGGGCTGAACAGTTTTTCAAAGGCGTTCGCCATGGAAAAACATAGAAATCACACTGTTGATCAGCCTCGCATTGCACTGATTATCGATGATATCGGATACAGCCTTTCCCATGCGAGACAGTTCCTGAATATAGGGGTTCCCATTACCTTTGCCATCTTGCCACGACTGGCATATTCTTACGATTTGGCCCTTGAGATTCATGATAACGGGCATGAAATCTTGCTTCACCAACCCATGGAACCTTACAACGTTGATTCTTTTGATCCGGGACCTGGAGCACTCTATGTCGGAGATGGGTCCGACAGGATCGAGAGAATTATAGAGGAGAATATTGCCGGAGTACCTTATGCCGCCGGCGTGAACAACCATATGGGTTCAAGATTTACAGAGACATATAAAGAAATAAGAGAAGTGCTCCAGCTTGTAAAAAAAAGAGGTCTTTTTTTTGTTGACAGTCTTACATCAAGTCATTCTATAGGGTATAAAACCGCAAGAAGGCTTCATATGGCCGCTACAGGCAGGAACATCTTCCTGGATAATCTTCATGATGAATCAGCCATTTATGGTCAGCTCAACAAGCTAAAAAGACATTCACAAAAATACGGGCATGCAGTAGGAATCGGACATCCGTTTCCGAAAACGGTACATACCATCGGCCGGTTTGTAAAAAATATTAAGGATTCGGATATCTCATTGGTCCATGTGTCCGATGTTTTGTAATATCTAACCCGGATAAACCGGAAAGAAATGTTTGCCACCAAGGCACCAAGACACAAAGGATTTTTTTTTATTTTTTTCTTAGTGTCTTCGTGACTTAGTGGCGAAAATAAAAAGTTTTGCAACAAAATAGACAAATTTTGCAACTATTGTGCTAAAATTTGCAGAATCTGGGAAAGAGAGGATAGTGAAATGAAATTTTTAATAGCTGAGCAAAATATAGATGAGGATGCCACAAAGGAGCAGGCTGAAAAATTGATTGAACTTTTGAAAGAAAAGGGTTGGGATGTTGAATATGGAATCGGGAGAAATGTGGCAACCGACGTTTCCGAGTTCGGACAGGAGGAAAAGGTTCAGGATGCCTTTGCAGATGATTTTATGCTTTGTATATCTCAGCTGGAAAATGATATGCTATAGAAATTGCATGTGTGAATAAACAGGACTAAAAACCGGAGATCACATCGTATTATAAAAGTCCATGTCACGATCAACCTTTAGGGAGACGTGGAAAGAGATTGGAATTATGTTTCAAACTGCTATAGAAGAGGAATACAAGGATGGGGAAATTATTTTTAAGGAAGGAAGTTCGGGAGACTGGATCTATGTAATTGAATCTGGTGCCGTGGAGATTTCCAAAAAAATAGGCGGGGAAAAGGTGGTAATGGTGGTGCTAAAGCCCGGAGAAGTCATCGGGGAGCTGGGTTTTATCACCAAAACCCCACGTACCGCCACCGCCACAGCAATTGGCGATACAACTGTAGGAATTATCGACCCTATTTTTTTTGAACAGGAGTTCAACAAACTGTCCCCCGGTTTTCAGGCAGTTCTGACCAGCCTTGCCGCACGTCTTAAAAAGACTACGGAGAGTGCCTGTCTCATCAGAAAAACCCTCCACAAAAAGAAGTAATTTCTTTCTTTGCAATCCATATTTTTTCTTGAAATTCATTTATTTTTTACTCGTATTGACTTGTAGTATCCCTTTTGGTATCGAAACGGCAATTAATAAAATCCATTAAAGGAAAATGAAAGTTATGGAAAAAACATTGTCTATTATCAAGCCCGACGGGGTTGCCCGAGGACTGATCGGCGAAGTTATTAAACTAATGGAAAGCAACGGACTAAAGATCATTACCATGAAAATGTTGAAATTGACCAAAGACCAGGCAGAAAATTTCTATGCAGTGCACAAAGAAAGGCCGTTTTTTCAAAGTCTGACATATTTCATGACATCCGGACCTATTGTGGTTATGGTTCTTGAGGGAGAAGATGCCATAGCCAGATACCGTGACATAATGGGTGCCACCGATTACAGGGAAGCGGCTGAAGGAACCATTCGGAGGGAATTTGCAACGGATATCGAAAAAAATATCGTGCACGGTTCAGATTCCCCTCAGACCGCCGCCTCTGAAATAGGTTTCTTTTTCAACAGCTTTGAAGTTACCGGCTGATGTCCAAACCAATCAATTTTGACAACATCACTATAGTATTACACCAGCCACGACATCCTGAAAATATCGGGTCCGTTGCCCGTGCCATGTGTAATATGGGCTTCAGTCGGCTTGTGGTCATCGACCCCCCAAACTATGACCGAAATAAAATCCTGAAATTGTCGACTCATACCGCCTCAGATGTGGTTGATAAAATTAGCATTTACACAGATCTTAAGAACGCGCTTTCCCATTTTAATTATGTTGTCGGTGCTACGGCGCGGCTGGGAGGACAGCGGCAGGTCGTGAATAATCCGTCTAAACTGGCTCAAAAGCTGGTTCCCATTTCCATTGAGAATCGTATCGCCATCCTATTTGGTCCGGAAGACCGGGGACTTTCCAACGATGACATCCGGTATTGTCATGCGCTTGTAAATATCCCCACCGCTGAATTTTCATCCCTGAATCTGGCCCAGGCAGTAATGATCATATGCTATGAAATTTTTACTGCCGATCTTGAGAAAAATACGGAATTTACTCCTCGTCTTGCCAGCCGGCATGAACTCGATGGGATGTATGATCAGCTCAAAGATATACTGGTCAGGATAAGCTATATCAATCCTGAAAATCCGGATTACTGGATCAACAAGTTACGTCGTTTTTTTTCCAGGATTCAGCTTCGTTCCAAAGAGGTCAGTATTATCCGTGGGATATGCAGGCAGATCGACTGGTATGGAAAGAAGTGCTGTGAGGACGGGAAGGGGATGAGGCAAAATAATGCAACGCGGGAGAATAAAGAATTTTGGTAAATAAGATTCCCCAAAAAGGAGACCCATGAAATTAGTCAGATTTGGCCAAAAGGGCAACGTCAAGCCGGGGCTCTGGAAAGACGACAAAATCGTCGACTTGAGAGAAATCTTTCCTCGGATTCCTGATATAAGCGAAACATTTTTCAGAGAGGGATGGCTTGAAAAAGTTGCCGGGGTTAAGAATTCGGGCCGAAAAATCGAGGCGAGGATTGCAAGCCCGATTCATCGCCCGTCCAAGATCATCTGTCTTGGAAAAAATTATGCCGAACATGCCAAAGAAGGAGGCTTTGAAAATCCTGAAAAACCGCTGATATTTTGCAAAACGCCGAATGCCTTGAGTGGACCTTATGACCCCATAATACTTCCCAGAAGCAGCGGCCAGGTGGACTGGGAGGTGGAGCTTGCCGTAATCATTGGAAAAGAAGGAAAAAGAATTAATAAAACAAAAGCATTCGATTACATCGCAGGATTTACCGTCATGAATGATGTGTCCGGGCGGGAGGCTCAGTTTTCCGATTCCCAATGGTTCAGGGGGAAATCGTTTGACAGCTTTGCGCCGGCCGGTCCTTTCATTGTGACTCCGGATGAGATTGACGATGTCAATAACCTGAGGCT
>JAUVTO010000225.1 GCA_030601485.1 Desulfobacterales bacterium
AAATAATAACGGTATTCAGGGTAAACGCATTTGATTTCAGTGCAGCGTAGCGACGGCGTGTTTCTCTTGGAAACCGACTGACTGTTTGAAGGGCTTTAGCACGCGTTAGCCCGAGCCGAATGAAATTATGACTTAAAAAATCAATGGAATAATTTAGCGACGAATTGTTCTTAATAACTCTGGCGCGGCTAGGGCTTACGGGTGCTTAAGCACAAGTTTCAGTCGGCTGGAAAGAGATACACGCCGTCGTGGAGCGTTCCCCCTGTATTGGGATTCAAATGAGTTTGCCCTATAACGGTATTCTTCTTGACTTGCATTAGAGTTTTGTATATTAGATGAGAAAAAATTTGCTGCTTTCTTTTTTATAGCGTCAAAACACCGTTATATAAGCGAAGCAATGCTATTATTTGAGTTATGCAATAGGCTTTAAGCCACCCAGACTCACAGGGGTGGCTTTTTTAATTTGGGGATCTGGGCATGGCCAAACTGCTTGTCATTGATAATTACGACTCTTTTACTTACAATCTCGTCCAGATGTTTATGCATTATGACCTTGAAATCACAGTGTATAGAAGTGACATGATAACGCTTGAACAGATTACAGGGCTCAAACCAGACTATGTTCTCATCAGTCCCGGTCCCAAAGATCCTTCTAATGCCGGGATTTCAATCGATTTAATCAAAAATTTTTTCGATAAAGTCCCCATCTTCGGCGTATGTCTCGGCATGCAATGCATGAATGAAGCTTTTGGCGGACGTACGGTCCGGGCTCCGGTGCCCATGCACGGAAAAACCAGTATGGTTCAGCATAACAACCTTAGTATCTTTCAAGGAATAAGCTCACCCTTTCCGGCTGCCCGTTACCATTCCCTGATGGTGGAATTCAGCCAGACCGAACTTGTCATAACATCGCGCAGCCCGGATGGTGTAGTTATGGGAATGTCTCATCCAGAATTCCCACTTCATGGCGTTCAATTCCATCCTGAAAGTTTTCTTACGGAAAACGGCTTTTTGCTTGTGGAAAATTTTCTGAATCTGGGACCTTTGGCGATTTCGGATTCCGGTATGCGTAATGCGGATTTCTAAGAAAATATAATTAAATAGTATAGGAATTTTCTTTTTTGGACACAGATGAACACAGATTATCAAGATTCTTAAATTGCAAAATAACAATATTATCTGTGTATATCTGCGAAAATCTGCCTGCCCCGTAGGTCCGGGAGATCGTACTGGGGCGTCCTATTTAACTTGATTATGGAAGACATCAAAAAAGTCGCGGGACATATAACCGGCATTCATACTGAGCCTATTTCTCTGCCCGAACCGTTTATCGATTTTTCAGCCCGGTTTGTATCAATGCCCGGTACAACGGTTTTGATGAGTGGGGGTGATCTTGATTCTGCAAGATACCATATTCTCGGGGCAAAACCATGGCTGGTATTTTCAGGACGGGGTCGTAACATGACCATTACCGTTGAAAATCACTCTTTTGATTTTAAGGACGATCCGTTTGATACCCTCCGCATGATATTAAAAGCCTTCTGCGTGAATGATCTTGACCCGGATCAATCTGATTTGCCGAAACCGGTCTATGCCGGTCTCTTTGGATACCTGGCCTATGACCTGAAAGACTGCCTGGAAAAGCTTCCGCGCACATCCATAGACAGACTCTGCCTGCCGCATTTATATTTTACGGCGCCGTCAATCATCGTTGTCCATGATAAAGCCAATGATACCACTCGGCTTTGTATACCGGAACGTAAATTGGCCGGAAAAAGCAATTTAGAGAATGATATTGATTTGTTTAAACGTATCGTTTCTGACAAACCACCTAAACATGGAAGCTTTAGCGGAGATGCCGCCGGATTTAAATCTAATTTTACCCAGGCCGGTTACATGAATACCATTAAGAAAATCAGAGAGTACATTGCTGCGGGAGACATATATCAGGCCAATATGTCCCAGCGTTTTGAAATGGATGTTCAAGGTGATTCGTTCAGTCTGTTTAAATCACTTTACAAGAATAATCCTGCCCCTTTTTTTGCTTATATTAATGCGGGTAACCATCAGATTGTTTCCACATCTCCGGAACGGTTTTTACTGCAAACCGGCCAAAAAGTTGAAACCAGACCTATTAAGGGGACACGGCCCAGGGGAAAAACACCGGTGGAAGATAAAAAACTTAGGCGGGAGCTAAAACAAAGCAAAAAAGATGATGCCGAGCTTTCAATGATTGTGGATCTGTTGCGTAACGACATTGGGAAGGTCTGCAGGGTCGGATCTGTCCGTGTAATGGAGCACAAAAGACTGGAGGCTTACCAGAATGTATATCACCTGGTATCTATTGTCCAAGGAATATTGGACCAGGGCCGCGATTCCGTTGACCTTCTCAAGGCAACTTTCCCAGGCGGCTCGATTACCGGTTGTCCCAAGATCAGGACCATGGAGATCATCGACGAACTCGAACCTGACCGGCGCCATATATACACCGGTTCCATCGGTTACATCAGTTTCCACGACACCATGGATCTATCCATAGCTATCCGCACCGCAATAATATACAACGGGCAAATTATCTTCTCGGTGGGCGGAGGTATTGTATTTGACTCTGATCCACTGGATGAATATGAAGAAACCCTACATAAAGGCAGAACACTGATGGAGGTTTTTAAGGGAAAAGAAAAAAAAGCAGCAAAAAAGGACTATGTATGGATCAATGGAACCCTCGAACCTTTAGATCAGGCCGGTATACCGGTTGCTGATCAGGGATTTCAGTACGGTTACGG
>JAUVTO010000124.1 GCA_030601485.1 Desulfobacterales bacterium
TCCTCGATCTTCTTTAATCTCTTTTCGATGTCCTCCAGCTTTTTTTTAAGCTCCGGAAGCCTGGGTAGAATCCTTTGTACTCTTAGCCACAATCGGTGGGTTATTGCAGGTGATCCTGACATGATTTCATCACCAGACAAAGATTTAGCAACTCCGGCCTGAGCACCAATGGTTACATTATCCCCTATGGTCAGATGGCCTGCAACTCCTGCCTGTCCTGCCAGTATGGCGTTTTTCCCGATGGTAACGCTCCCTGAAATTCCGACCTGGGCCACAAGCACACTATTTTCACCCACGGTCACATTATGAGCAATGTGAACAAGGTTATCTGTTTTAACTCCACGTTTTATCCAAGTCTTACCAAAAGTGGCTCTGTCAATTGTATTCCCCGCACCAATTTCCACATCATCATCTATCCGGACAATACCGGTATGGGGAATCTTGTAATACTTTTTTCCGTCAGGAACAAAACCGAAACCGTCACTCCCGATAACCGTTCCGGCATGTATTATCACCCGGTTTCCTATTGTGCAGCGCTCAAGAATTGTCACATTGGGGTGAATCTTTACATCGTTTCCCATGACAACGTTGTCGCCGACAAACACGTTGGGAGAAAGAGCAATTCGATGACCAACAGTAACATTATTTCCAATCACGGCAAAAGGATCTATCGACGCTTCCCGTCCGCATGCAAAGTTTTTGCCGATATATGCATGTGGACTTATACCGGGTTTCGGTTTTAAATGGGGATAAAAAAGGTTCAAAACCATGGCAAAAGCAAGCTGGGGATTGTCCACCTGTAGAATGTTTTTTGTAGAAGCTTGAAAATCTCGGGGAACGATAATCGCCCCGGCATCTGTTTCATCAATCTTTTTTAAAAATTTTGCATTACCGGCAAATGTTATTTCATCACCGGAAGCATCATCAAAAGGCGCAACGCCAGAAATATTTTTATTCCTATCCCCTTTTATCTCGCCGTTGACAACTTCGGCTATCCTGGCCAGTGACAGTTCCATTTTAAATTTGACCTATAAGATTTGATTATTTTTGCTTTGTATTCTTATCCTTTTCAGCTTCCCGGGCAAAACTGGCATTGTATTTCTGAATTAACCGGTCGGTGATATCGATTGTGTTTGGGGAATACATCACTCCGGCCTCCCGTTTTTCGAGAATAAGAAGAAAACCTTCCTTTTTACCCATTTCATCAATAATCGTTAAGATCTTTTCCTGGATTCGGCCTACAAGTCTTTTTTCATGCTCCTTGAACTTAGCCACATATCTTTTCTGTAACGTTTTAAAATCATTGACTTTTATTCTTATCTCACGTTCTTTCTCTTCCCGCATCTCCTTGCTCATCACAAGAGCTTCACGTTCAATCTTGTTTTTTGTCGCTTCGAT
Organism: Desulfobacterales bacterium; assembly: GCA_030601485.1. Taxonomy (GTDB): domain Bacteria; phylum Desulfobacterota; class Desulfobacteria; order Desulfobacterales; family UBA11574; genus S5133MH16. The sequence goes on from JAUVTO010000124.1 coordinate 1,399, forward strand.
TTCTTCTCCCTTTTTCTTGAGATCAGCCTCTATCTTTTTGCCCTGTTTATTGATTTCAGCCGTTGCCTTTTTGCCGGCACTTGATGTCTTAAGAATTCTCTGAAAATCTACAATACCTATTTTAGCAACATCTGCTCCATAAGAAGAAGCAAGCAAACAAAAACAAATAACTGTTGCTACAAAAATCACTTTACACGTCCGCATTTTATTCCCCCCTTCAAAGATAGTCTCATTGTTTTTTTATGGAACTGCTCAACCACTCATCTATTTAAACATTCACAATTATCAAAAAGACGTGCCCATTCCAAATTCCCACTGTGCCCCTGATCCCTCGTCATCAATTATGTACCCTCTCTCAAGACGGATAGGACCCATGGGAGAATACCATCTAAAACCGAATCCCGCGGTTTCTCTCAGATTGCCCAGACTTATACCCTCACCGTCATTATAAACATTTCCCGTATCATAAAAGAGAAGACCAACAACCCCTTGCTTCTTCAGCAGGGGAATTAGAAGTTCTGCATTAAATTGTATATATTTGTTTCCCCCGATTTCATCGCCGTTTTCATCTAAAACGTAAATGTCTCGCCAGTCATAGCCGCGCAATGAGTTTAGGCCTCCCAGATAAAATCGTTCATAATCCGGGAGCGTTCCGCCTGAGTTTTCCTGGACATAACCGATTTCGCCGTGCAGAAAAGCCACAATATCTTTGAACACAGGTATGTACCACCCGGTTTCCCCCAGATATTTTGTAAAGGCGACATCTCCGCCAAAGCCGGCATACTCCACCGATACAATGTGCCGGGATCCTTTTGTGGGATTAAATCTTCTGTTCCTCGAGTCGTAAATCAAGGAAGTTGTTATACTGCTTGTTATGTTCTTGCCTTCCAGCTCTTTAATCGATTCCGAAGCATCCTCTGAGATATTTTCTATATCTGCAACTTCGTAATTATAACCAATAGATGCCCGCACAAAATTATAGACAGGGTAGCTGAACCTAGCACCTCCTCCCCTGCTGCTCTTGTCGTATGTATCATAATCGGTTTCCCAGTCATACAGATCAAATCTTGCTGACAGAGGAATATCAAACAGCCAGGGCTCCGTAAAATTCAGTCTATACAGGGTTGTCGTCCCTCCGATTTGGGCGTCAATTCCAAGGATCTGGCCACGCCCAAATAGGTTATTCTGAGAAATGGAGGCCATGCCAAAGATATTTTCCGTGGTGCTGTAACCGGCGCCAAAAGAAAAAGTGCCTGTAGGCTTTTCAGTAACGTCGATTTTCAAAATCATTTTGTCGTCGGCACTTCCCTTGTCAGTGTTAACCTTTATGTCTTCAAAATAATCGAGCCGGTAAAGGTTGCGGACGCTCCGTTTTAACCCCCTACCGCTGAAAAGTTCCTGTTCGTACACTTTAAGTTCCCGGCGGATAACCTTGTCCCTGGTCTTTTTGTTCCCGCCGATAATAATGTTTTCATAATAGACCTGGTTACGTTTCGCGACAACGTAGGTAATATTAATCCTCAATTCATCAAAATTTTTGTCAACCATTGGAGATATTTCGGCGTAGGCATAACCCTCATCTGAATACAGATCCGTAAGGGCCAGTACGTCGTTACGAACGATTTCACGATTATAATAGGTTTCCTTGGTAATTTTCAGCCTTTTCTTTAATTCCTCCTCGGATAAAATAAGGTCACCGGTTATGTCCACCTCGTTGACCTTGAACCGTGGCCCTTCATCAATTTTTATTGTAATATCTATCCATTCTTCATGATATTCAATTTGCGGTTCCCCTACCTTAGCCTGGATATAACCGCTGTTGTAATAAAAAGCTGAAAGTTTGGCAATATCCTGTTCGAGATCCTCCCTGTTCAGCTCTCCGGATGAAGTCATCCATGAAAAGAATCCCTTTTCAGACGTCTCCATCATTTTTTTCAGTTTTTTGTCTGTATAAGCCGTGTTCCCGTTTAATATGATATGTTTTATCAGGATATTTTCACCCTCTTGGATAATGAATTCCAGGTCAGCCTGATTATTTTCCAATTGATGAATAGTGTAACTAACTTTTACATTATGATAATTCTTCTCTTTATAAAGCCCTTCTATCCGTTTAATGTTGCTGCGAACCTTGAACATATTCAGTATTGAACCTGTCCGGATACTCAAGTTTTCTTTGATCTCATCATCCTTATAGAGCTTGTTGCCCTGGAAACGAATAATCCGGATAGTGCCTTTTTCTTTTACCCTGAACATGATTACCTTGCCTTGGGGGCTTTCTTCGGCATCAATCCGGATATCTTCAAAATATCCCATCGAATATACCGCTTTAAGGTCTTGAGAAAGGATTTTGGCGATAAATACGTCGCCGGGTTTTGTTTTTATGTTTTTTTTGATAGCGTCTCCCTCTATACGCTTATTACCGGTAACGAGCACTTTGGCAACCTTCTCCCGCTTAAAAAGTTTCATGCTCATATCCCGAACAAGTTGCTTCACGGTTCCGGGCACGTTTTCTATACCCTGGCCCTCTTTAACAAAAACACCAACAGACTCTTCTCCAAAAGATTCTAACATCTTTGAAACCAGAATGAATTTTTGCCCGATCCATGTCAAGCTTCCCCAGACAACATAATCGGCACCGCTTTTAACACCAACATTCCGAATTCCTTCGATAGTTTCAGTATGTCTCTCCCCTGTAAAATCAGGAATCATTTCCGGTCCCAGTATAACGGCACCTTCCTGTTTAAGATCTTTTTTGATCATATCCGAAATTTCGGTTTGCATATATGAAAGGTCTTTAACCGCATGTATTTCAAATGGTAATACCAATACTTGCACTGTTTCTAAAGAATGTGCCGTGTTCGGAAAAAAATATAGTATTGCGATAATAATCAAGCATAAGCGTCTTAACATAGAACTCCTAAATGGCCTAATCCCTAGATCCATAGCCCCCATACTTTACCAACTGCCCGTCAACAATCGTCATGCTGCGGGACATATAAGATGCCAGTTCCATGTTATGTGTCACCACTATCATAGTCATGCAAAACTCTTTGTTTAATTCCAAAAGCAGGCTATGGACGTGCTCACTGCTTCCCTTATCAAGATTACCCGAGGGCTCATCGGCCAGAAGAATAACCGGATTGAGAACAAGGGCTCTGGCAAGCGCAACCCGTTGCTGTTCGCCCCCTGAAAGCTTTCCGACTCTGAAATGTAACCTGTCTTGAAGTCCCACCCGGACAAGAATCGCCTCTGCAGCATCCCTGGCTTTTTGTTTGCTCAGCCCTTTAATCAGTGCCGGCATCATGGCATTTTCAAGAGCAGAAAACTCCGGAAGCAGATAATGAAACTGGAATACAAAACCTAAAGACTCGTTCCGAAATTGTGCCAGCCTGGCATTATCAAAAAGAAAGATATTTTCACCCTTGAAAAGATACGTCCCGCTATCAGGCTTGTCGAGCGCTCCCAGCAGGTGTAGCAGCGTAGACTTGCCGATACCCGACGCTCCTACTATTGCCAAAGTTTCTCCGGCATTTAAATCAAGGTTTACCCGTTTTAAGATATCAATACGGGTATCGCTGTTGTTGTAACTCTTACATAGGCCTTGCACCGACAATAAATGGTCTGCAACAGGCTTTTTGCAGTTGTTCCCGGAATTAACCATAACGGATCGCTTCAACAGGGTTGAGTTTGGACGCCTGGCGCGCCGGATAGAGTGTGGCCACAAAACATATCACCATTGCTGCGGCGGCTATTATAAAAACATCCAGAGCCTCCAGTCGCACCGGAAGGGTTGAGATATAATACACATCTCCCGGGAGCTCGATAAACTTATATTTCTCCAACAATTTACATATGATAAACCCAAGGCATACCCCCAGCGTGGTGCCCATGAAACCGATGATCATTCCCTTGAAGATAAAAATCTTCCTGATACTGCCATCCATGGCTCCCATGGCTTTTAATATGGCAATATCTCTGGTCTTTCCCATCACCATCATAATCAGTGTGCTTGCGATGTTAAATGCTGCCACAAGAACAATAAGCGCCAGAATAATAAACATAACCGTCTTTTCCAGTTTAAGAGCGGAAAACAGATTGTGATGCATCTGCATCCAGTCCCTGGCCCAATACGGAAATCCAACATCAGCGAGTATCTTATCTGCGATATGCCTTGCGTTATAAATATCATTTACCCTGACTTCGATGCCGGTGACGGAATTTTCCATGTGCAGAATTTTCTGGGCGTCCCTTAAATGGATGTAGGCCAGGGATCCGTCATATTCGTACATGCCCGACTCGAACAGACCCACCACCTGAAAACGCTTCATGGCAGGCAGGTATCCCATGGGAGAAATCATTCCCCGGGATGATATCAAATAGACCGCATCACCCATGCCCAAACCCAGATTTCTGGCAAGCTCCTTGCCAAGAATTACTCCCGGCACAGAACCGGTAGTGTCTTTTCCCTGATGCATCTTTTCTATATTCAGCAGAGCCGAGCTATCCAGAACCTTTATTACCCTGCCGGCCGATTCCGGATCTATTCCTCTTAAAACAGCCCCGGATACTCCTGACGATGAACGGAGCATGATCTGGGT
>JAUVTO010000194.1 GCA_030601485.1 Desulfobacterales bacterium
TATAATGATTGCCTGCGCCCTTGAAATGATTCATACTTACTCACTAATCCATGATGATCTTCCTGCAATGGACGACGACGATCTACGCAGGGGCAAGCCAACGTGTCATATTGCATTTGATGAAGCCACAGCAATTCTGACAGGTGATGCCCTGCTTACGCTGGCTTTTGAAATCCTTTCATCAATCGAGCCCGCCGATAAAAATAATGCCTTAAAATTGCTCCGGGTTATAGATACAATAGCAAAAGCTGCGGGATATAAAGGAATGATTGAAGGGCAGATAAAAGACATCGCTGCAGAAGGCAAACAGCTCGGGTTAGAAGATTTAGAAGAAATACACGTTTTAAAGACAGGTGCTCTTATTGAGGCATCAATAATTACCGGGGCTATTTTAGGAAACGGGAGTTTTGAGCAAATCGAAAAGCTCAAAATTTATGCAAAAAATATCGGACTTGCCTTTCAGGTAACCGATGATATTCTAAATGTTGAAGGCGATCCAGTTATTATGGGCAAAAATATTGGTACAGATCAAGCCCGTGAAAAAAGCACCTACCCTTCTATACTTGGAATTGAAAAATCAAAGGAATTTGCGAAAAATTTGGTCAACAACGCCTTGCAAGCACTTGAATATTTTGATAAAAAATCTGATCCGCTCCGCGCTATCGCACATTATACTATTGATAGAAAAAGGTAAGTGGATTTAAGACTTTTTACGATATTGTCAAATAAGGAGAAAAAAATTTGAGCTTTCTTGAAAAAATTAATTCCCCGGCAGATTTAAAAGCACTGTCACGGTCTGAACTTCCGATTTTAGCCTCTGAGATTCGCAAAGTTATTATTGAAGTGGTATCGAAAAACGGCGGGCACCTTGCACCAAGCCTGGGTGTCGTTGAGCTGGCAATCGCCATTCACTACGTATTTACTGCTCCTTCTGATAAAATCATCTGGGACGTAGGACATCAGTCCTATGCTCATAAACTTCTTACCGGACGCAGAGAACGATTCCACACGCTTCGCCAACATGACGGAATATGCGGGTTTACCCGCATGAGTGAAAGTCCCTACGATGCATTTTCAACCGGCCATAGCAGCACCTCCATATCCGCCGGTCTTGGTATTGCGTGTGCCAAGCGTTTAAAAAATGATAAGTCCAAGGTTATCGCAGTCATAGGGGATGGGTCCATGACCGCCGGGCTTGCTTATGAAGGCCTTAACCAGGCCGGGGACATCAACAAGAATATTCTAGTGATATTAAATGACAATGAAATGTCGATTGCGCACAACGTAGGCGCCCTATCCTCTTTTTTAAGTCGTACCTTTTCCGCAAAATATTTACAGGATTTAAAAAAAGAACTTAAAGACTTTCTTAAATCTTTGCCCAAAGTCGGTGACGATATCTATCAATTTGCCAAGCGTTCAAAAGAATCTTTCAAGACGTTTATAACTCCGGGCATGTTGTTTGAAGCCTTTAACTTCGAATATTTTGGTCCGATAAACGGTCATAATCTGAACCATCTTATCGACATACTGAATAACATTAAGTGCCTTAACGAACCGGTGCTTCTTCATGTATCAACAAAAAAAGGGAAAGGATACCCCCCTGCGGAAAAAAATCCTGTCTATTTTCACGGGGTGGGATGCTTTAATGCAGATACGGGGGAAAGTCTAAACAAAGAATGTTCCGTTCCCACATACACTCAGGTTTTTGGCGAAACCATATTCCAAATGGCAAAAAAGGATGAAAGAATCGTTGCGGTGACTGCCGCCATGCCGGAAGGCACAGGACTTGTAAAGTTTGCCGAGGCCTATCCGGACCGGTTTTTTGATGTGGGAATCGCCGAACAACACGCTGTAACTTTTGCCGCAGGTCTGGCCACTGAAGGATTCAAACCTGTTGTGGCCATATATTCTACTTTTTTGCAACGTGCGTATGATCAAATATTGCATGATGTGTGTCTTGAAGCACTTCCGGTTGTTTTTGCCATTGACCGTGGAGGGATTGTGGGAGAGGACGGAGCCACCCATAATGGTCTTTTTGATTTATCTTATCTGAGAAGCCTCCCCAACATGGTGGTTATGGCTCCAAAGGATGAAAATGAACTGGCAAGAATGCTCGCAACCTCCTTTGCCCATAAGGGTCCCATTGCAGTTCGATATCCCCGCGGAGATGTGGAGGGCGTAAAAATCGAAAAGCGAGATATTCCCGTACCCATAGGAAAGGGAGAAGTACTTCAAAAAGGAAATGACGTTCTTATCCTGGCCATTGGTCAGTCCGTTAGTGAAGCGCTTGCCGCTTACTCAACGCTGGCCGAAAGAGGCATATCGGCTACGGTTGTCAATTGTCGTTTTATAAAGCCCCTTGACGCTGATTTGATCGGCGCCCTTTCCAGGGAAATACCGCGCATTATAACGGTTGAAGAGAATGTACGTCAGGGAGGATTTGGAAGCGCGGTGTTGGAATGTTTGAGTGATCAGGGGATAACCGGTTTTCGTCTGCAATGCATCGGAATACCTGACACTTTTGTTGAACACGGCTCCCAGAAAATTCTCAGGTCCAAATACGGTATCGATGCTTCCAGCATAGTCAACGCAGCCAAACGCTTGACGGCTTCGTAAAAAGTCCAATTTCTGCGTTGCGCTTCATTTCGAGGCCTTTGAAAAACGTTCAATTTTGTTCAAGGCCGAGGAAGGCGATAATTTTAACCACAGGAATACATTTAGTATTTTGAGGATTAAAATTTGAGCCTGACACTGGAATTGGGCAAAAGGGGGCGTTTTGCAAAGGTCTCATTTCGTGTTCACTGGGGCATACATAAGTACGCCTCATTCCACGAAATTCGCGACGCCTTGAACTTGAACTTTTTACTTTGCCGTCTCAATTTTGACTTTTTACGAGTTTATCAAACGCTTGATGCGTGATGTCAGCAAAAAAACAAGTCTTGACGTGGTAATGTTAGAAAAAGGGCTGGTACAAAGTCGCCAACGTGCCCGTGCGCTTATTATGGCCGGAAAAGTTCTGGTTAATAACCATCTTGTGGATAAGCCCGGTTCACTGATTTTTAAAAAAGACCATGTCATTATTAAAGGAGAAGACATCCCCTATGTGAGCCGGGGCGGCCTTAAGCTGGAAAAAGCGCTTCAGGCCCTTGATATGGATATCACCGGAGCGGTCTGTATGGATGTGGGCGCATCCACGGGCGGATTTACCGATTGTCTTCTGCAGCATGGTGCAAGCCGCGTTTTTGCCGTGGATGTCGGTTATGGGCAGCTTGCCTGGAAACTGATACAGGATTCTCGTGTGGTTGTTATAGATCGCACTAATATCCGGTATATGCCTGCCAAAACCCTTCCGGAACCCGTAGATCTCATCACCATAGATGTCTCTTTTATTTCTCTTAAAATAGTTGTTCCTGCGGTAATTAAGTTTATGAAAAAAGATGCGAGGATCATGGCCTTGATAAAACCACAGTTTGAAGTGGGAAAAGGCAACGTCGGTAAAGGCGGTGTGGTGCGTGATCCTGTTTTGCATGCCGAAGTTATTAAAGGTCTTTCGGATTTTTTTATAAAAACAGGCCTTTTATGCGAATTTGTTATTCCTTCACCCATACTGGGTTCAAAGGGAAACAAAGAATTCTTTATTTCTTTAAAATTTGCAAGTTGAGCTTGATTTTTTTTGGATGAACATATAACAAATTTAGATTTAGTTCCTAAGTTCTGAAATTTGTGCTTTTTGTGGTAAAAAATACTTAGCCAATTAAGTTTAAAGTGACTAAAGTGA
>JAUVTO010000034.1 GCA_030601485.1 Desulfobacterales bacterium
ACAAACAGATCAACGAGTATAAAAGCAGACTTGAAAAGATCGCTCAGTCCAAGAACATTGAATCCGAAGATGTTCTGAAAAGACTAATACTGCTTCCGGGTTACGACCAGTTTGTAGAAACGTACCGGAAAATTCCTCAGAGTCTTCTGGATGAAAGCGCTAAAACCGTCCGGGGATACCGGTGGAAGCTCATTTTTCTTTTCCATATAATGAATATTGTCGGACTGTCGATGATCCACGAGGAAGTGTTACGGGATATCAACAGAACAGTGAGCTGGCTCATTGCCCATGAGAGCAATCTGAATATCGGAAGCCTGATTCATAAAACTTTTTCCATATTAAAAACCAGAGCCGGTAAATACCCTGCAACCGCATTGAACTGTATTTTGAATATGGGGAAAGGGGTTTATAAAACGGATGACAGCGACCTGGTCGCATTTTTTATCGATTACGTAATCGATTTAGGCTTTCAGTCACCTATGATCAAAGGTGTGGGAACCGACTGGCAAATAGAGTTTAATACCGCTCATATTCTCAATATAAGGACATGGCTTGAGCTGATTGAGCTGAATCCCATGTGGTCAACCCGGCTTCTTTCATATCTTATCATCCATCTTTCCGTGTGCGGGGTATTTATTAAGGATATAGACCTTTTTCCCCGGGATATTACCCGGTTATTAAACAGCGGCATCGGCCCTGTCTATAACCTGGGCAAGCAGCTTTGCAGACTTTTTCCCGTGTACTTTAACGATATCGGTGCAGAAGGAAAGCTCAGGGATATTTCTACGGAAATTGATGAAATATCGGGTCGAAGAGATCCGCTTATACATTTTTTGCGCAAGCAGAGCCATGTGGAAAGCAGTAACCGGATCATCGATCTTATGGAAGCAACCTTTAATTTTTGGGAAACAAAAGAAAAAGACCCTTTAGAGCTTTTAGTTCCACCGGACATTTACCAAGAAATCGATATCCAGGGACCATGCATCGATGGGGTTCACCGGGCAATCTCACATCTTAAAGAAAAGGGGGTTTCTTTACCTGACGGACTTATTACAATTAAAGACGATCAAATAAAGCGCCTTGTTGAAGGGGTATCCGGCGTATCAGAGCAAGATTCGAGGAGGGTGGAACTTGCCATAACCTTTTACAAACTTTTGAACCAGAAATACAACCTCGATTTTATCGAAATGGAAAATTATCTTGCTCAACTCAGGTCGGAAGCCTTTCCTGATTTGGGAAGGCTGCAAAAAGCTCTGGCAGAGCCTGATTTAACTAAAAAGATTTTCGGGCTCCTCGACTACCTGGAAGCGTTGAAAAAAATAATACTTTCAGATCAGATATATGAAATAGAAGAGGATATTTATAAGAAAAGACATATTACCATAGATATCCCTTCCATGTACGGCAGCTATCGCGAAATGAAATTTGACGCACTGGGACTTACATTTCGAATAAAATCTCTGGTCAATGTTTTTTTTGAAGAACTTGTGGAAAATGTTGATCTCAGCCTGATAACAAAAGCCACCTTTTTTCAGATTTACGACCGATTAAAGTTGTTTTTTAAAGCATTACAGCTCGATGGAATCCCATCGGTTGAGATTGAACGTCAGCTTGACATGTTGGCCCATTCACTTGAAGTCAGAGGATTCACTTTCACACAGTATCTTGATATTTTTAAGGGGTTTGCCCAGGCGGCAAGAAATATCATCAATGACTATTTTAATAATATTCATGGAGAAAATCTTAGCCAGGTTTTGTCTCAGATATCTTTTGATCAGATTCTACCGAAATACCTCCCACAGAGCGGTGAAGTTGACCACGAAAATCTGAAACACAGGGTCTCGGAAATTTTTTTCCGGGAGCGGATAGCCTTTTCATTGGGACTCCAGCAATTGGATCTGTTTTTGAGCCGAATCTTAAATATCCTTTTTCAGCAATCCAACAAACTGCCCAAGGATAAACTTCAGGATCTTCTCCTTTATGATCCTGAAAAGGCGATGACGTCTATCAACAACATCTCTAATCGGGTTTCCGGAATTATTTATTTAGGCAATAAAGGGTTGAGCCTGGTCAGGCTGAAAAATTTGGGCATGCCGGTACCCCCGGGTTTTATTATAACAACTGAAGCATTCCGATGTAGAGAGATCATAGACAATTATCCGCCGGCAAAACAGAATTTCAGGGAACAGTTAGAGAAACATATCGCTGATCTTGAAAAAGTGACGGGCAGAACCTTTGGCAACTCAAAAAATCCCCTTCTCTTTTCCATTAGAAGCGGATCGTCCATTTCACAACCCGGAATGATGGATACGTTTCTTAATGTTGGGATGAATGAAGAAATTGCAGCCGGCATTGCAGAGCGTACCGGTAATGCCTGGTTTGCCTGGGATAGCTATCGACGGTTTCTGCAATGTTACGGCATGGCTTTTGGCCTGGAAAGGGATGATTTTGATGCAATTATCGGCGAAATGAAGCGAAGGGCGGGTATTGGGTTTAAAAGAGAATTTGCCGGTATTCAGATGCGGAAAGTGGCAATGACCTATAAGAGTATGATAAAGAATTCAGGGATTGATGTTATTGATGATCCTTTTGAACAGCTTTACGTAACCATTAAAAAGGTTTTCGATTCCTGGGAGTCTTCCAAAGCAAGAGCCTACCGTAAGATCATAGGGATATCCGATGACTGGGGCACTGCCGCTACGGTTCAAGAAATGGTTTATGGAAACATTTCCAGACAATCGGGTGCCGGTGTCATTTTTACTCATAATCCCAGATGGTCGGAGGACAGCTTGAGGCTGTGGGGTGATTTTACTATCGGAAATCAAGGCGAGGATGTGGCTTCTGGTCTTGTGAATACCCTGCCGATATCCATTATACAGCAGGATGTCGAGATGAGAGAAACCGATATAACCCTTGAAACCCATTTCCCTGGAATTTATAATGCGTTAAAAGAATGGGCGAATGAGTTGATTCACATGAAGGGATGGAGCCCTCAGGAAATGGAATTCACTTTTGAAAGTCCCGGTATGGAAGATTTGTACCTGCTTCAGTGCCGGGATATGGCCATTCGAGAAAGAAAGAAAGTTTTAACCTTTGACCTTGGAAATATTACGGAGGATAAATTATTAGGGCATGGTATCGGGGTCAGCGGCGGAGCAATGAGCGGGAGGATCGTTTTTGATCTCAAAGAAATCGATCAATGGAGAACCATAGAACCTGAAACATATTTAGTTCTTGTAAGGAATGATACCGTTCCTGATGACATCAGGGAAATATATGCGGCGGACGGCCTTCTTACGGCCCGGGGTGGAGTAACATCCCATGCTGCTGTTGTGGCCTACCGGCTTGGCAAAACGTGTATCGTGGGATGTGGCAATCTTATCTGCAAGGAAAAGGAAAAAAGCTGCCGATTTAATGAATTGGTTCTTAAATCCGGGGACCATATCAGTATTGACGGCCGTGAAGGGTCGGTTTATCAAGACTTAATAAAGGTAAAAGAAGCGTGAAGAATTGACAATTGAAAATTAGAATATTGACGGCTTGGTAAACGGTCGCTTTTCCTACTTCCTACAAATTCATCAATCATCAATCGCCAATTATCAATTTAAAAGGGGGTTATGGGCATGAAAACCGAAACTAATAGCGGGATAAAACTCGGTATAAACGGATTTGGCAGAATCGGCAAGCTTTCTGTCTGGCACCATGTGGCACGAAAATATTTTAGTGAAATTATAGTCAATATCGGACGTGAAGCCGGAACATCGCTGGAAGATATTGCCCATTATGTGGAAAGGGATTCAACCTACGGTTTGCTTCGCGGGTTTTTGTATGGCCAAAAAGCAGAGCCGCTCATCAGTGATCTGGATGAAAAAAGCGGCGCCATGACTATTGACGGTGTCAGGGTTTGTTTTCTAAGGTCATTTAGGAATCCGGCTGAAATAAACTGGAGAGAATATGGCGTAAAACTTGTTTTGGATACAACCGGACAATTTCTTGACCCGACCGTTCCTCAGGATCATCCAAAAGGGGCTGTTCGCGGACATCTTGAAGCAGGCGCCGAAAAAGTGATTGTCTCTGCGCCCTTTAAAATAAAAGACAAAGGCAAACCCATGCCTAACGATGCGGTAACCACGGTCATGGGTATCAATGACAATGTTTATGACCCCAGGCGCCATAACATTATTTCCAATGCATCCTGTACCACCACCTGTCTGGCTCATATGATAAAACCCCTTATCAATATGTTGGGCCCTAAAAAGATACTTTCCGCTTCCATGGCAACCGTGCATGCCGTCACCGGATCACAGCAAGTATTGGACAGGCTTCCAAAAGCCGGGGCCGCCGATTTGAGGAAAAACAGGAGCATTATGAACAACATTATCCTTACAACCACAGGTGCTGCCAATGCGCTTAGACTTGTCATTCCGGAAATGGAAGAGATCGGATTTATTGCGGAATCTGTAAGAGTGCCAATCTCCACAGGTTCTCTGATTATACTGGTGTTGAATTTACAGGAGGAATTGTCCGGTGAACCGATAAGCAGGGAGTTGCTCAATGATATATACCGGCAGACAGCGTCCCATGATCCTTATGGTTACCTCCACTATTCCGAAAAGCAGAATGTTTCAGGGGATATCATTGGATTGCCGAGGGCTGCCGCCGTTATTGAGGGCCATGTAACCCATACCCGTACTGCCGATCAGACAGTTAGCCTGGAAAAAATACCGGGATTGGAAAAAGAAATTTTAGAGTCACTAAAAGATGTAACGATCAGAATACCGATAACACAGGCGGTAATATACGGCTGGTACGATAATGAAATGGGAAGTTATGTTAATATTCTCGGCGACAGGACGGTTTCAGTGGCTGAAAATATGTGATCTTGTACCGTCGTTTCCATCCTTAGTTTCTATCCCTGCCATATGCATGTTTCTTCATTTTTATCTTTTTCTTTATGGGATGCCATGACCGACTATTTGCATGTTTATTGAGCAATAGGAAAATGATTTTTCCTTGACAAAAAATAGATTTGCAGATACAAAGCCGCAAGTTATTTTCCTATTCAGGAATAAAAGTTCATTTTAACAACGGAGATCTTATGAGCGCTTTGGATGATAATGCTAAAGAGATTGCGGAAGATGCCGGCGGCGAGGGTGTTGCAACATCGTCCCCGGAAATAAATCAAAAAGAACAGGATAACCGGTCTGAGGGGCCGATTATCCTGTTCTTTATTCTCGGACTGTTTGCAAGTCTTATTTTGGGATGGATTATTTTCCCGAAGCTTCTTTACTCGAAAAAAAAACAACCGATCGATTTTAACCATGTACTGCATGTGGCGGAAGTTGAAGACGGGTGTGAAAGTTGCCATTTCTTTCGTGAGGACGGCACCTATTCCGGTGTTCCGAAACTTGAACAGTGCATTGACTGCCACGAAGAGATACAGGGAGATAGTCCGGATGAGATCAAATTCGTTGAGGAGTATGTCTCTAAAGGAAGAGAGGTTCCGTGGTTAATATACTCGCGGCAGCCTGATTCTGTATTCTTTTCCCATGCCGCTCATGTTAAAGTTGCAGGAATGGACTGTGTTACCTGTCACGGTCATATTGGGGAATCAGAAAGCTTAAAAATTTATGAAGAAAACCGGATTACGGGCTACAGCCGTGATATCTGGGGAAAAAGCATCGGCGGTTTCAAAAAGAATACCTGGGACCGGATGAAAATGGACGATTGTGCTGAATGTCATCGTAAAAACACCGCCAAAATAGAAAGAGCAGGGGTTAAAACTCCCACAAACAGGCTGATCGACCATTTCATAGACGTGGTCTATCCTGGCACATCAAAGTTTGGCAAGGGGAGTAGTGTTCAGACAGAAAGAGATGCATGTTTTGTATGCCATAAGTAATTGAATATTTTTGATTGAAGATTTAATAGATACTTTCAATTATTTATTAAAAAGAGAATGCTAACAGAGCTTTTGAATATGTCTAAAGAGGTAAAATAGATGAAAATTGACAGAAGAAGTTTTTTGTCGTTTTTAATTGGTGGTGCGGCGGGAACAACCCTTTCACCATTGACATGGAAGTTGATGGATGACAGTGCGATATGGACCCAGATGTGGCCATGGACTCCTGTTCCGGCGGATGGTGAAGCCAGTTATGTCAATTCTGCCTGCAGCCTCTGCTCCGGTGGTTGCGGTATTACTGTCCGTAAAATCGATGATCGGGCGGTTAAAATAGAGGGAATGAAAGGGCATCCTGTAAATAACGGTGGGTTGTGCATTCTGGGATTGTCAGGCCTTCAGCTTCTATATGGCCCCACGAGAGTCCGGACACCTTTGAAAAGAGTGGGGCAAAGAGGCCAGGGAAGATGGGAAAAAATCTCATGGAAAGATGCCATATCAGAGGTTGCGGAAACCCTCGGTGACTTAAGAGAAAAAGGTCACTCTCACACAGTCGGCTTTATTTCAGGTTCAGATCGCGGGACCGTACCCAGACTATTTGACAGGTTCTTGACGGTTTACGGTTCTCCCAATTTGATGCGCACATCATCAATTATCGATTCCTATGAACTTACACTTCACCTGATGCAGGGTGCTCAGGCCTTGCCCGGATTCGATTTTGAAAACGCTGACTTTATCTTAAGCTTTGGAAGCGGGATATTAGATGGATGGGGATCGCCGGTGCGGATGTTCCGGGCCAACAGCACTTGGTGTAATACCGGCGGCAAAGTGATTCAGATCGAACCCCGCCTGTCCAACACCGCAGCCAAGTCAGATAAATGGATTCCCGTTAATCCCGGGACCGAAGCGGCGCTTGCCCTGGGAATTGCCCATGTAATTATTAAAGAATCATTGTACCATGCCGAGTTTATTAATTATTATTCTGAGGGATTTGACGATTGGAAGCGTTTTGTGCTCGGTGAATACGGTCCGGATAGCGTTGCAACAATTACGGGAATCGATAGTACAACAATCATCGCTCTTGCCCGCAGCTTTGCCCGTGCATCCAAACCTTTGGCAATTTGCGGCCGTGGTCAGGGAACCACACCGGGCAGTCTTAATGAATGCACAGCGGTGCACGCATTAAACGCTCTTGTCGGAAATATCAACAAAAAGGGAGGGATTTTTGCTGTTGCAGAACCTGATTATATCAACTGGCCTGAAGTAGAAATGGATGTTAGGGCAGCAGCCGGAATGCAAAAAGATCGATTGGATGGTGCCGGGAGTAAAAAGTATCCATTTTCCCGTTACCTGTTAAATCGTCTCCCCCAAGCCATCAACTCAGGAGAAAAATATCCCCTGAAAGCACTTTTTGTCGCCGGTGCAAACCCGTTATACACAATGTCCGACAGCAAAGCAGTGAAAAAGGCCTTTGACAAAGTACCGTTTGTGGTAAGTTTCTCTTCTTATATGGATGAAACGGCTCAAAACGCTGATCTGATCCTTCCGAATCATACCTATCTTGAACGTTACGAAGATATACCCACGCCCGCAGGAATGCCCAGGCCTGTTATCGGCCTTTCAAGGCCGGTGGTTGAGCCCCAGTTTAATACCAAACATACCGGAGATGTCATAATTCTGTTAGCAAAAGCCATGGGAGGAAATATAGCGGACGCTTTTGCGTGGAACAGTTATGATGAGTGTCTTAAGGAAACTCTGGGTTATAAATGGCGGGTTATGGTTGAAAAAGGATTCTGGTCTTATCCTGATTTTTTTGTTCAAACCCATGAAGAATCATTTGATACGGTTTCCGGAAAATTCGAATTTGCACCTAAAGAAACCGGATCCTTGAAACAATTTAAACCGGTTAATATTGAAGGTGACAAAACGAATTATCCTCTTTTGCTTATCCCTTATGATTCCATCAGATTAGCCAACGGTGTCGTCGGTGATCCGCCGTTTGTTATGAAATCTGTTGAGGATACGGTTCTCAAAGGCACGGATGTTTTTATTGAGCTTAATCCGAAAACAGCCGGGGAGCATGGCCTGCGCGAGGGCCAGCTTGCCATGTTAAGCACTCCTGTGGGCAAAGCACGAGTCAAGGTACATCTTTTTGACGGTATCATGCCCGGGCTTGTTGCCCTGCCCAGAGGACTGGGTCATACGGCATTCGACGATTATTTGGCAGGTAAGGGAATAAATTTTAATGAACTCATCGGTCCGGTTGAAGATTCTGTTTCAGGTTTGGATGCTGCCTGGGGAATCAGGGTCAAACTGGCCAAAGCCTGATTATATTGAAGATTGATTATTGAAGATTGAAGATTTTTTGGTTCATCATTTAATCGAAAATCATCAATCCAAAGAGGTTCTGATGAAACACAAGAAAGCCAAAAAGTATGGAATGGTTATAGACCTGGATAAATGTACCGGTTGCGGCAGTTGCATGGTTGCCTGCATGGCTGAAAATAACGTGCCCTTTAGGAAGGATGAATCGGACAAACTTCTTAGCATAACATGGATGCGTATCTACAAATTGACCAACGGGAAACCGTTTCCAAATACGGATATATGCTATCTCCCGAGACCGTGTATGCATTGTGAGGGGCAACATGAAGGTCATTCTCCCTGTGTAACGGTTTGCCCGGCCATTGCAACGGACTACAGCAGTGAAACCGGAATTGTCAGCCAGATTTATACCCGCTGTTTCGGATGCCGGTACTGTATGGCTTCATGTCCGTATCATGCCCGTTATTTTAACTGGTGGGATCCGGTCTGGCCGGATGGCATGGAAAAATATTTGAGCCCCAATGTGTCGCCCCGCATGAGAGGCGTGGTTGAAAAATGCAGCTTCTGTTTTCACAGATACCAGATGGCAAAGGAAAAGGCATTTATGGAAGGAAGGCGCAAAGTTGAAGAGGATGAATATCAAACGGCTTGCACCCAGGCATGCCCTGCCGGCGCCATTACATTCGGTGATCTGAATAATCCGAATCATACTGTATACAGGATGGTCAAACCCGATCCTAAACACCATGGTCGGCCGACCAACCCCAATGCATTTCGATTGCTGGAAAGGCTGGGTACCAACCCCAAGGTCTACTATCTTTCGAGTCGAGAGTGGATAAGGCGGGCCGGTGACAATTATCTTAAAAGTGAGAGTATAGCTAAAAAGCCTGCGCACCACGAGTAAGCATAGTGACTAAAGAACTAAAGTTGATGGTGGAATTAAAATAGAGGAGTATATAAAGCATGGATTCTGCATTAATACCCAAAGGAGTTAAGCGCTGCCCATTATGGCAATTTATTCTGTTGATATGCGTGGTTGGTGCGGTCCTGTTATGGGGCGTTTACGCCATGTTGCTTTGCTGGTTTAAGGGTCTTAACCAGACCAATATGAACGATGCCTACGGGTTTGCATTATGGATTTGGGCCGACCTTGCGGTGATCGCTGTGGGTGGCGGCGCTTTTTTTACCGGTTTATTAAGGTATATCTTTGGCAAAGATGAGCTGAAGAATATCATCAATTATGCGGTTCTGATAGGTTTCATCTGCTACAGTTCGGCATTGCTCATTTTGGCCATCGACATCGGTCAGCCTTTAAGGGGATGGTTTATTTTCTGGCATGCCAATGTTCACTCCATGCTGACTGAAGTGGCATTCTGCCTTTCCTGCTATTTTGGGGTTCTGACCATCGAATATATTCCGCTTATTCTTGAAAACCGCCAGATTGACAGGGTACCGTTTTTTCATCATCTCGGTCACAACATGCACGAAATGATGGCGGTATTTGCAGCAACCGGTGCGTTTCTTTCCTTTTTCCACCAGGGGTCCCTGGGCGGTGTTGCCGGTGTCCTATTCGGACGACCCTTCGCCTTTCGGGAAGGGATCTTGATCTGGCCCTGGACCTTCTTTCTTTTTACCTGGTCAGCCGCGGCTTGTGGACCATGTTTTACAATTCTGATTACTAAAATTACCGAAACAGTTACCCGTAAAAAGCTGGTCAAGGATAGCGCCATCGAGCTTTTAGCCAAGATTTCAGGGTGGATGCTTTTAACTTACAGTATCGCCAAGACCGCCGATACCTGGTACTGGGCAACCGTCACAGCTCCTTCCATGGGACAAACGTTAATGGATTTTTATTCCAATAACCCCTTATACGGAATCTGGATCCTGATTCTGGAAATCGTAATTTGCGGCTTTGTTCCGGCAGCTATTTTAATTACCAAAAAAGGGCGTAAAAATTCTTTGGCCCTCTGGATTGCTATCACCCTGGCTACTATCGGGGTTTGCATCAATCGATGGGTTATGGTATTGCAGGTTATGGCGGTACCGGTCCTGACGTTTGAAAGCTGGTTCATGTATTTCCCGAGCTGGCAGGAAATTGCAACAACAATACTTCCGGTAGCATACGGTGTTATCCTCATCGCAATTTCATACCGTTATCTACCGGTATTTCCCAATGAGCCGGAACTGAATCCCATTGAAACGTTGCCGGCTGAGGAAGAGGAAGCGGTTGAACCGTCAGTTGAGTTAGAACAGGAATTAAAGCCAGCTGAAGCTTGACGGTCTCGTAAAAAGTCCAACTTCTGCGTTGTGCTGCATTTCGTAATCATTCAACGTACGAAAAGTACGCCTCATGGTTACAAAATTTGCACGCCTTGAATTTGAACTTTTTACGCAACCGTCTAAATCCGCTTTTTTACGCGTTCATCAATAAAATAGAAGGAGGGTGTAAGCATGGCTAAAACCTTATTCGAATGGGACTATTCCGATTATCCGGGGGCCAAGAGTTACCCGCACCTGTTCAAGCCGATTGAGCTCGGCAATCTTTACGTGCCCAACCGCATCAAGTATGCCGCCACTGAAGAAAATCTCAACGGGCTGGACGGCTTGATCACCGATTCCGGTGTGGAATACATGCGGCAAAGGGCCCGGGGTGTTGTCGGCGGTTTGTGCTTCATGCAGGGGGTATTCATGGATGAAGCCGGCAAAGGCCAGGGATATGTCGGACAGGCCGCCGCCTGGGACGATAAATTTATTCCGGGTTTGGCGCGGATTGCCGATGCGATCCACGGCGAAAAGGCGATTGCCGGTTTCCAGTTAATGGACTGCGGGCGGGTCGGTGCGGTGGAAGTCGAATCCGGCCACGGTCCTTCCACGGTACCCCAGCGGCTGAGAATTTTTAAACCCATGGTCGAAATGACCAGCGCCGAAATCAAAGAAATGATTCAACAGCATGTGGATGCCGCCCGCAGGGGAATTGAGGCCGGCTTTGATGCGATGGAAATCTCCGGCATCGTGGGCTATTTGATCTCCAATTTTATTTCCAGCTACACCAACCGGCGCACCGATGAATACGGCGGGGATATCCGGGGTCGGATGAAGGCGGTGGTTGAAATCATCCAGGCAGTAAAAGCGGTCTGCGGACCCGATATACCGGTGGGCATTCGTCTGTGTTCCGAAGAGTTGCTGGATGACGTGCGCGGCAATACCCTTGAAGAATCCATGGAAACTTACAAGATGTCCGAAGAAGCCGGTGCGGATTATATCAGCTGTACCCTGGGATGGCAGGAGTCCATCTATCCGGTGATCAGCCGTGACATCCCCATGGGCAACTGGGTCCATCTGGCCAAACGGGCCAAGGAACATGTCAAGATTCCGATTCAGATGGCCTACCGCATGTTTAAGCCGGATTTGCCCAACGAAAAAATCGGTGCCAATGAACTGGATTTCTGGGAAATATGCCGTTCGATGATTGCCGACCCCTTGATGCCCAAGAAAGTGCTGGAAGGCAGGGAAGAAGAAGTTCGGCACTGTGTCGCCTGCAACCTGTGCCTGGCGAGGTTGTGCAGGGATGCACCCATGACCTGCTATATCAATCCGGTTTGCGCCCACGAAGCCAATCCGGAATTTGCGGATCCGGCCGCGGCAGAGGAAGAAAAAGAAATCAGGATCGTCGGCGCCGGTCCGGCCGGGTTGGAATGTGCCTCCATAGCTGCCCGGCGTGGTCACGAAGTCCACGTTTATGATAAGCGGGATGTTATCGGCGGCACCCTTAATGAGGCCAAAAACGCTCCTTACGGAGATG
>JAUVTO010000154.1 GCA_030601485.1 Desulfobacterales bacterium
GTGACCAAACCGCTTGTTGTCGTAGAGTCCCCAACCAAGGTTAGAACCATAAAAAAATATCTCGGCAAGAGTTACAACGTAGCTGCAACCGTCGGTCATATAAAGGACCTTCCGCCAAAGGAAATCGGCATCAATATCGAGGAAGGTTTTAAACCAAAATATACGAATATTTCCGGCAAACAGAAAGTGATCAGATCTTTGAAACAAGCTGCGGGCGATTCAAATGATATTTACCTTGCACCCGACCCGGATAGAGAGGGTGAAGCCATCGCATGGCATACCGCAGAAATCCTCAAAAAAAAGGGGAGAAGATTCCACAGAGTTCTTTTTCATGAGCTTACGAAAAATGCCATCCACAAGGCGATTGCAGCGCCCGAAGATCTCAACCGTGACAAATATGAAGCCCAGCAGGCTCGCAGGATTCTTGATAGGCTTGTGGGATACCAGGTATCTCCCTTATTGTGGCGCAAAGTAAAAGGCGGACTCAGTGCCGGCCGGGTACAATCCGTTGCCGTGCGGATCATTTGCGAAAGGGAACGGGCTATCCAGGCCTTTGAATCCCAAGAGTACTGGTCCATAACGGCTCACCTTGAGAACAACGCACCACCACCATTTACGGCAAAGCTGGTTAAAAAGAAGGGGGGAAAAATTAAAATTCCCGACGAAAAGGCATCGAGTTCCATCGTGAAAGAGCTGTCGAAAGAAAAATTTACAGTGGAAAACGTTCAGAAAAAAACCACAAAAAGAAACCCTCTTCCGCCTTTTATTACCAGCAAACTCCAGCAGGAAGCCATACGCAAGTTAAGATTCTCAGCCAAAAAGACCATGACCATCGCACAGAAGCTTTACGAAGGTATAGATTTTGGACCCGGTGAACCCGAGGGACTTATCACTTACATGCGTACAGATTCCACACGCATTGCAAAGGAATCCGCTTTTGAGGCTCTAAAACTTATTCGTGAAAGATTCGGAGAAAAATATGCTCCGGATAAGCCTAGGTTTTTCAAAAATCGAAAAAAGGCTCAAGATGCCCATGAAGCCATACGGCCCACATCGGTTTTTAATACTCCTGAAAAAGTAACTCCATATCTATCCGAAGACCAGCTTGCTTTATACCGGCTTATCTGGGAACGCTTTGTTG
Organism: Desulfobacterales bacterium; assembly: GCA_030601485.1. Lineage (GTDB taxonomy): Bacteria > Desulfobacterota > Desulfobacteria > Desulfobacterales > UBA11574 > S5133MH16. The sequence goes on from JAUVTO010000154.1 coordinate 1,142, forward strand.
CTTCCCAAATGAAGCAGGCGCTTATCAATCAGACCTCGGTATCCATAAAAGCCGGTCCCTACCTGTTTACCGCAAGCGGATCAACAGTTAAGTTTCCGGGTTTCATGGCCCTTTACATGTCTGTGGATGAGGAAATCGAAAGCAAAAGCCGGCAGACAAAAGATGATCTTCCCGAACTTGATGAAGGCATGGTTTTAAAGCTCAATAAATTAGAGCCCAAACAACATTTTACCCTACCACCCCCAAGGTTCTCGGAGGCATCTTTAGTCAAAGAGCTCGAAGAAAACGGAATCGGCCGCCCCAGCACTTATTCAGCCATTCTCTCTACAATCAAGGAAAAGGGATACGTAGATACGGTTAAAAGATATTTTAAGCCCAGCGAGCTTGGATTTATCGTAAACGACCTGCTGGTGGAAAGCTTTCCGGAAGTATTTGATGTGGAATTTACCGCCAGGATGGAGGACGACCTGGACCGTGTAGAAGCTTCAGAGGTGAATTCGTTAGAAATTTTAGAACGTTTTTACGATTCTTTTAAAAACGCACTGGAAACCGCTTCAAAACATATGCTCAGTTTAAAGGCCGTGGGTATGCCAACGGATCTGGTCTGTCCCAAATGCAATTCAAAACTGACGATCAGAGTCGGCAAAAACGGACATTTTCTGGGTTGCAGTAGATATCCGGAATGTACCTATACCCGAAACTACACCAGGGATGAAAAAGGTGTCATTCATCCGGTTGAGCCGTCGTCAGACGAAACTTCCGACAGAATCTGCGAAAAATGCGAAAGACCCATGCTCATAAAACAGGGAAAATACGGTGCGTTTTATGCCTGCAGTGGTTACCCGGATTGCAAAAACACTCAATCGGTTTTTTCAGGCAACAGCGGGCAGGCAACCGGCGTCACTTGTCCTGAGAAAAACTGCGGCGGCACTCTTGTTGAGCGCAAGTCCAAACGGGGTAAAATATTCTACGGCTGCAGCAACTTTCCCGACTGCACTTTTGCCGTATGGGACAAGCCTGTGGCTAAAAAATGCCCCAAGTGTAATGCCGGGTTTTTGCTTGTAAAAACCACCAAAAAGCAAGGTACTTTTCTTTCCTGTCATACCAAAGGATGCGGGTATAAACAGAAAACATAGGAATTCTTTAAGGTCCCATAACCTCAATGGTAAATGATACGCAATCATCAAATTCATCATAATAAAGGAGAACGCAAATGGCCGTAACGGAAGCATATCAGATTGCTATGGATGCCGAGGTGACGTTTTCCGACGGGACGGACCGCCGTCTCAGCGACCTGTGGGAGAAATGTCCCCTGCTTCTTGTTTTCCTCAGACACTTCGGTTGACCCTTTTGCCGTGAGCAAGCGGTGCAGTTGCATCACTCCAAGGCACAGTTTGAAGACATGGGCTTCCAGGTGGTCCTTGTGGGTCTGGGAAGCCCTGATCGGGCGGAAGCATTCAAAAAGCAATTTTCTCTATCATTTCCAATCATCTGCGACCCCGAAAAAAAGCTGTATCGGATATATGGTCTTGGAAGAAGTTCTTTTAGCCGTATGGTATCGCCGGCCGTTTTGTTGAAAGGGTTGAAAGCCCTGTCACGGGGACACACGCCGAGCGTGCCGCAGGGCGATGTTATGCAGTTGCCCGGTGTATTTTTGATAGATACTGCGGGTAAAATTCGTTATGCGCATTATTCAAAAGACCCTTCGGATAATCCAACGATTGAAACATTGCTGGCGTTAAAGGATATCGTTAGAAAAAAAAAGTATGGTCATTAATCAATGATCAGGCCTGATTTTTCATCACTTCATCAGACTGTATCTCCGTTGATGATTACCGCAACCCTTGACGATGGCCTAGACCATGGTCTCGAAGTTATTCGGATGTTTTCTGAGATAGCTGGCCTTGAAACCATTGAACTCGGGTTACTCGTAACACTTGAAAAAATCATCTGTCTTTCCCTACCCTATTCTTTCCTGAGATAAATATTTCACTTAACACTTTCCAGGTGCATTGATCTATATCAAGACAGGGGAAAGGTACGGTGCGGTTTTTTCATAAAGCGAAAAGTCAGCAATATATTAAATACCCATAATAAATAAAATTACTAAATATATTACTTGATTTATAACTATTATAAGTATAGATATTATATTAATTATAGTTTTTTACATTTTTTTCTTGACATTCTTTTTTTTAGCAGGCATACTTATTGTAACAATTTATAAAAGGCGGACTTTCCTTTGGGCCGTCACGATTTTCTCTCTGAAGTTGTGAGAAAACAGACCAAGACCGTCGTTTATGAAGTTATTTAAAGGTGCAAGGAGGATAGGACTATGGATGATACATTTACCGTTTTCAAAGCGAGCAAGCATTGTCAAGTTTCTTCAAAAACTATCATCAACTGGATAGAGGCCGGCCATATAAATGCATACAAGACTGTTGGCGGGCATCGGCGGATAAAAAGGCCGGATCTGGAGGATTTCATGAGAAAGCAGGGGATTCCAATTCCGAACGTGGAGATGAAAGATGAAAGAAAAAGGATCCTTGTCGTGGATGACGATCCTATTATTGTGGAAACAATTGTTCAGGCCCTTGAAGAGGATGAACACGATTACGATGTGATTTCCGCTTCCGACGGGTTTGAGGCAGGACTCCAGGTCAATCACTTTCACCCCCACCTGATGATTCTGGATATAATGATGCCCGATATCAAAGGAAATGAAGTTTGCCGGAAAGTCAAGTCAAATGAGCTCACCCGGGATACAAAAATTATAGTTTTGTCCGCTTATCTGGACGAAGAAAAATTTAAAGAAATGAAGGCTCATGGCGCCGATGTCTGCTTTTCCAAACCTTTGCCCCTCCCTCAACTGAAGGAGGAAGTTGCCCGGTTATTAGAGCTCAAATAGTGACCCGAGTTCTCGGACCGCCATGAAAGGAGGCGAACTGTGAAACTTAAAAACGCACTGAGAAGAAAGAAATTTGTTATTACTTCCGAAATCCAGGCACCGATGGAGGATGATAATCCTGAAAAGCTGGTTAAGGATCTGAAACGAATAAAAGGGCGCGTGGACGGTGTATCGGTAATGGAGGTGGAGCTTGAAGGGATTGTGGGAGACAGCATTAAAACATGTGAAATCCTTCAGAATAACAGGTTTAACGCCATTTACCAGACCACAACCCGCGATAAGAATCGCATTCAGCTTCAAAAGGACCTTACAAATGCCCATGAGGCCGGCGTTGAAAATCTCCTTGTCTTTACAGAAGATTATCGCATCACCGGTGACAGCCTTCAGGAGACCATGTTCTTTCATGTGGATTCAGGTAAGCTGGCATCGGTACTCGAGCATATAAAGGGAGGCCATTCCATTGATGGTAATAAGTTGGCTTCAGAAATCGAATTTGTCCTCGGATCGGGCGTGGAGACCCCCTGGGGTAAAAATGTTCCGAAACAGGGGATGCAGGAGATGGAAACCATGGGAGATATGGGGACCAAATATTTTCTCACGACTCCCATTTTCGACCTCGAACAGTTTGAAAGGTTTATCAAGCAGGTGAAACCCTTTCAGATTCCCGTAATCGCAGAAGTGATGATCTTAAGAACCGCCGGAATGGCCAGGTTCATCAATCGTCACTTCAAATCAGGACTGGTACCTGACTGGGCCATTAAGAAACTGTCGGAGGCTTTGGACCTGGAAAAGGCAAGCATTGATCTTTTTGCCGATACGGTAAAGGGCCTGAAGGATCTTTGTCAGGGGGTTCACAT
>JAUVTO010000205.1 GCA_030601485.1 Desulfobacterales bacterium
ATTGACATTTTAAATGATCTTGCACAGCTGATTGAAAACGGCTTTGGAGAATAATCAGGAATGCCAAATACAAACGAAACGGAATTGCAACTCAGCGGTATTACTGCCTCTCCGGGTATTTGCATCGGTAAAGCGTACATAGTCGGCAGAGAAGGTGTTGATGTTGTTGATAAATACTTTATCAGTGAAGATAATTTGCAAAATGAGATCAAACGGTTCAAGGCTGCGGTAAAAAATGCTAAGGATAACCTCAGCGAAATCATTGAAACAACACCAGAAGAGTTGCGCGAGCACGCCCACATTCTTGAAACTCACAAGGTGCTGTTCAAAGACAAAATGCTCTACGGCAAAACCATCGAAACCATCAAAAAAGAACGGGTAAACGCCGAATGGGCCCTTAAAAAAGTGGTATCCAACGTCAAGGCAATGTTTAGCAATATGACAGATTCCTATCTTCAAGGACGGGTGGATGACATCATACATGTATCCGGCAGCATCATGCAATATCTGGTTGGAGCAAAAGTTGTGGATATTGCTGCGATTGACAAAAGGGTAATACTTGTTGCCGTGGACCTTTCCCCGGCAGAAACCAGCCAGATACAACTCGAAAAAATCAAGGGATTTGTCACCGATCATGGCGGCAAGACGTCACATACCGGCATCATCGCCAGAAGTCTTGAAATTCCCGCTGTTTTGGGTCTTGATAATGCAACCCGCATCATAAAAAATGATGACATTATTATTGTGGACGGTACCGCAGGTATCGTCATCGTTAACCCAACCGAAAAGACTCTGATACAGTTCGCAGAACAAAAAGCCGGATACGAAGCATATAAAGCGGTTATGACCCGGGAAAGCTACATTCCGGCTGAAACACTAGATGGTATCCGGCTGCAGGTTATGGGTAATATAGAACTCCCTGAAGAGGTGGTATCTGTTATTGATTACGGCGGAGATGGCATAGGCCTTTACCGGACTGAGTTTCAATATCTAAGCAGGCCTGATTTTCCCGATGAACATGAGCTTTTTGATAAATATAAAGATGTCATCGAAGTAATGGCGCCCAAACCGGTAATCATTCGAACTCTGGACATTAGCGGTGATAAAGCGGTTTCCTATGCTTCCAATTCCGGTGAAAAGAATCCTGCGCTAGGACTTCGCGGTATAAGGTACTGTTTACAAAGACAGGATATATTCAAGACCCAGCTACGGGCGATATTAAGAGCCGCTGTATTCGGCAACGTCAGAATTATGTTCCCCATGATATCATGTTATGACGAAGTCCTTCATGCAAAAAGGATTTTAGGGAAAGTTGCCGATTCTCTGGACAAAGAGGGATTAGATTTTAATAAAAATGTTAAGATCGGAATCATGATAGAAACCCCTTCCGCTGTAATCCTGGCGGATGTGATGGCCAGGGATGTAGATTTCTTCAGTATAGGAACTAACGATCTTGTTCAGTATTCGCTGGCGGTGGACAGGGTCAATAAAAAGGTTGCGCATCTTTATCAACCTCTTAATCCTGCCATCATCCGGATGATTAAACATGTTGTCGATGTTGCCAAAGACAAGGGTGTGAATCTCTTCATGTGCGGTGAGATGGCGGGTGATCCGATTAACATACCGATACTTTTAGGTCTGGGCATAGAAAAATTGAGCATGAACCCTCAGTCAATACCGGCAATTAAAAATATAATAAAATCGCTTAATGCTAAAAACGCCAGACTGTTTATCAAAAAGGTTCTGAAAGAAACTACTGAGACCGGAGTCACGGAACTGGTGCTGAGTACTTACGGAAACATTCTATTTGAAACCGGATATACCGGAATATAAACGTAACCGTTCACGGTTCAAAGTTCACGGTTCAAAGGTTGGGGGATTTGCGGTTTCCGCATTCTGAAAAATGAAGTCGAGGTGTTGAGGAGGACAATGGGCTGAAGATAATGTTGAAAGCGAAAATATGTAGAATATCACAAGCTCATTAACCCTGAACCTTTGAACCCTGAACCCGTGAACGGTTATATATATCCTTTGTGTCTTAGTGCCTTTGTGGCAAATAATTTTGGTTCCGGCTTGTCCGGGTTAGGTGAAAACAGAATTTGAGCACAAACCATATAAAAATTGTAACTGAAAACAGAAAAGCCAGACACAGCTATTTTATCGAAGATACATACGAGGCCGGAATGGTCCTCTTGGGAACCGAAGTTAAATCCCTTCGACTCGGCCGTGTTAACCTGAAAGATTCGTATGCCAGAATTAAAAAAGGCGAAGTGTTTATTCACCAGATGCACATCGCAGCGTATCCTTTTGCCTATTATGACAATCATGATCCCTTAAGAAAAAGAAAGCTCCTGTTGCATAAAAATGAAATCAAGAAGCTGTATGGCAAAGTCAATGAAAAGGGATTTTCCCTGATACCCTTAAGGGTGTATTTTCAAAACGGAAAGGCCAAACTTACCATAGCTCTTGCCAGGGGAAAGCGTAAATATGATAAACGGGAGACCATCAGACGACGCGACCAGCAAAGGGATCTTGAAAGGTCCAAAAAGGATTACTGAAATGAAAATCGAACGCGAAAAAATCGATTTTGATGTGTTGTTTGTCGGAGGCGGGCCTGCAAGTCTGGCAGGCGCCATTAAGTTGATGCAGATCGCCAAAAAGAAAAATATGAGTCTCGAAGTTGCACTCATCGAAAAGGGAGCGGAAATCGGATCACATGCGTTGAGCGGTGCTGTCCTGAACCCTGTGACCTTAAAGGAACTGCTCCCGGACTTCCTGGAAATACAGTGCCCCATAGAAGCTACCGTAACAGAAGATGAATTTTTTTTCTTAACCCCCAAAAAACAGTATCGAATTCCGATTATTCCCCGATATATGCATAACAAAGGCTTTTTTATCATCAGCCTCTCGAAGTTTACACGGTGGCTGGGCCATATTGCCGAAGACCTTGGCATAAACATCTTCCCTGGTTTTGCAGGTACGGAAGTTCTATACGCCAAAGATCAAAAAACCATAACCGGAGTGCGTACCGGTGATAAAGGCCTTGGGAAAAACGGAAAGCCCAAAAGTAATTTTGAGCCCGGCATAGATTTACTGGCAAAGGTTACGGTATTCGGCGAAGGAGCAAGAGGAAACCTGATACAGGATATTTCGCAAAAACTGAACCTTTTTTCCGGAAAAATGACCCAGGTGTTTGAAACCGGAATCAAAGAAGTTATCCAGCTTCCTGAAGATAATTATTTTACCTCCGGTCGGGGGAACGAAATTCATACCTTTGGATATCCCCTTGGCTTGAACCCGCCGGGCGGCGGCTTTATTTACGAAATTAAAAACAACAAGGTTGCCCTGGGGTTTCTCGCAGGGCTCTGCTATGAAGACGCCGGGCTCGATATTTATGACGAGTTCATAAAATTCAAACAGCATCCGTTTATAGCCGACATACTCAAGCACGGCAAGGTCCTGGAACAGGGTGCCCGAACGGTTTCAACCGGAGGCTATTTTACAATTCCCGAACTTGCCGTTGAC
>JAUVTO010000171.1 GCA_030601485.1 Desulfobacterales bacterium
TTGTTTGTTTTAGGGTTGTTATTATATCTGCCAATAAGGTTTCCCCTGCTTCCAGGGTGTTCAGATCATAAACCCCTGCCACAAACGCCCCTACCTGTGTTTCCATGATCTTTTGATGATAGGGTTCCTCGGAAACAAAACCGTGCTTGCCAAAGCGGTCAAGTGACAGACATTCTTTGCCGGATTTCAAAAAGAAAGCCCGGTGTTGTTCCACGGCGTGCACCGCATCCCGAGGTGAGGGCAGCATGGCTACGAAAGCCGTTACTTTTTGACCTTGGATAAGATAATCGCATACCATCCCCCTGTCCAAAAACGCATGTCCCAGTATGCCGCCTTTTATATAGCGTTCCGATCCGGCAACCCTGTTCTTTTCAGGAAGATAGGAAAGCTCCGACGGCGGGGTATTGTCACCCGGCAAATGCGCCGCAATACTTGCGGCCATGGTCTCGACCATGTGCTTTGCTTTTTCGCGAGTGATATAGGCCTGTATTTCAACAAAAAATCGATCTTTATAAAAAGCAAGGTAACCATCAGATCCAGTAGATGCTGCGCCCAAGTTCAAAGCAGATGCCTGGCCGCCTCTTTTTGATTGGAATACCCCGAACGCATTGAGTTTGTTTCCCATATCATAAATATCAATGGTCGCTGTGTCTTTTCCGCCGGCAACAGATGTATAATTTGCTCCTGTAAGCTCAATAAAACCAAATGCAATAAAAAATTCGGCTTCGCCATTGATGTGTTCATAGAGGTTTTGGGGGAGAAAACCATAGGGCTGTCCTTCCACCTTCCATTCCGGCGACGGCAGGGCCGTGCTAAAAATCGGCTCATCGCCGGATTCAGCAAGGGAGCTGATGCATGTTACGGCCATTAAGAACAGAATCATCAAAAGAGTTATGCAGCAGCGCAAGGCCGGGCGGGTAGGGCCGGTTTTAGGTAAAATGAATATGGGCATGGCGCATTCGCTCCGATATTTTTATCCCGTTACTGCAATTACAGGTGGGCGCTGTGCAGCCCATGCATGCCAGGGCATTCTCCGTGGGCGGAAGTCTCCGGTAAGTGGCCCGGCCCAGGTCCAAGTCTTGATAGCCTTCCCAGTACATGAGACAGCGGTGAATGGTGGAAATGTCCACCTGCTTTTTGCATGAAGAGGTGCAGCTGCCGCACCTCAAGCAGTAGCGATCTTTAACCTCATCATAATAGGCCGCAAGGGTCTTTCGGTCACTCCACCCGACTTTCTTCCCGATAACGCCGGCGTTTTCCGCAAGCTGCTGCCGGTTAACCATTCCGGGGATGGCACAGTCCACAAACCGGCAGTCAAGGACCCATTTCAGTGCTGCCTGATGCGGATTGAGCGATATATTTGCTTCCGGTTTATAGCCGCCGGCCTGTGTCTTCATGGCAACAATGCCCACGCCTTTATGACGCGCGCGTTTTAATGCCTGGATGTGCGCCGGGGGGCTCTTATAATTCAGTGTGGCCAGAAAAACATCGTAGAAGCCGGCCTCTAAAGTTCGGTCCACCGTATCAACGTAAGTTTGGCCTGTGGTGTGGAAAGAAATTCCCACAAAACGGGCTTTTCCGGTTTTTTTCATTTTTTGACAAAAACCGAGCATTTCTTCATTCAACGGCCACTCCGGATTGGTAATGCTATGGAGGAAAAGCACGTCAACATAGTCGGTCTGAAGCCTTGTTAAGCTTTTTTCCATCATGGTTTCCATGGATTTTTGATCGTTGAGGCGCTTGTCCCCGAACCGCTTGTAATACGGCGGAATTTTGGTGGCAATAAAGACTTTGGACCTGCCGTACTGTTTGAGTACCTTGCCCAGCATGATTTCGTTATTGCCGTTCTGGTATCTATGGGCGGTATCAAAATAATTGATGCCCATGTCCAGGGCTTGAAATAATACCGCGGGCTCGGACAGTCGCATCACGCCGAAGCTGAGCGCTGAAACCACCATGCCTGTTTTACCAAGGGCCTGGTATTCCATGGTTGGGGATTCATTAGAACCGGCCCCTTTAGGGGGTTTTCCCCAAACATGACGCGCGGCAAGCGTATGCACGCCAAGGGTACTGCAGGTACATGTAAGGGTTAGATTTTTTAAGAATCGACGGCGGGTTAATTGTTTTTCTCTCATTTTACCCTCCATAGTTTTTTCATGATGTTTTCCTGACACAAAATCGATTTGCCCTGCCCTGTTAAATCTAATACCTAAGTTGAGCGATTTTTTGCGAAGAGATGTGCTGAGATCTTGATGCATAAGGGTTCGCGAAAACCGCAGGCATACCCGTGGATATGTCGAGGATTTTCGCGGATCCTTGATGCGCAAGAGATCGGTGCAGATCGAGTAAAAAATAGTTCAATTTAGGTTAAAATAAGCGAAGCGAACTTGTATGAAACGCGCAACTAAAACACTTATAGTGGCTCTTGGCGGCAATGCTCTCATCCGGAAAGGCCAGAAAGGCACAATTGAAGAGCAATTTGAAAATCTGAAGTTGCCCATCCGGCAAATAGCCAGGCTCTCCAGAAAATATAAGATCATCATCACACACGGTAACGGGCCCCAGGTGGGCAACTTGTTGCTACAGCAAGAAAACTGCCATACGGTTCCTAAATTGCCCCTGGAAATTCTGGTTGCACAAACACAAGGTCAGATCGGCTACATGATAGAATCGACATTGGACAGCGAACTCATGGAATTGGGGATCAATACCCAACCCCTGGTCAGCCTTATCAGTTACGTGGTTGTGGATGAAAATGACCCGGCCTTTAAAAACCCCTTAAAACCCATCGGCCCTGTTTATTCGGAAAAAGAAGCTGCATCTGTTCCATATCCAATGCGAAAAACTGCCAAAGGATACCGGCGGGTGGTTGTGTCTCCCAAGCCCGTCAGTATTGTTGAAAAACGTGAGATCAAAAAACTTATCGAAATGAACTTTATTGTTATTTGTTGCGGAGGGGGTGGAATACCGGTGATACGTGAAGGACGCGCCTTTCAAGGAATTGATGCCGTCATCGATAAAGATCTGGCCGGTGCGAAATTAGCAGAGGAAGTTGGGGCGGATATTTTCTTAATCGCAACAGATGTTCAAGGAGTTGCCCTTAACTATGGCGGCAAGAATCAAAAATTTCTCAGATCTGTGACTCTTGAACAAGCGGAACGATACATAAAAGAAGGCCATTTTGCTCCGGGTTCCATGAAACCCAAAATAGAGGCGGCCATGCAGTTTGTTCTTGACTGTGGTGGAAGATCTGTCATCACTTCACTTGAAGATATTGAACAAGCTGTTGCTGGAAAGGCCGGAACCGAAGTCATCCAAGATGTTCTCGAATTGCCGGATGGAGAATCAAAAACCTAAAACAAGTTTCAGTTGATCGAATAGATTGTTCTGTCTTACTTTGTTTGATGTTTTGACTGACGGTCTATTCTGCCATCAAGGGCGGCACGTATCCGATTTCGTTCGGCTTTTATTTTACGAAGCTTATCTTTGATTTCTTCTTGTTTCTCCGGAGGTGCATTCTTGAACTGCTTTTCGATTTTTTCGACTTCTTGCAAAAGACGGTAAAGTTCTTGGGCAAGCATTTGGATAGACATGATTTTTTCCTGCAATCCCTAAAAAAAAATGACTCAAAACTCAATTAAGCTATCCGTAACAACTGATATAGCTATGGACCGGTATTGCGTCAAGAATTTATATGGGTTATATAGAGATACATTTAAATACAAACCTCATAATTTATTTCCGAGAATGTCTTTAAATTGCTATTTATATCGTTTTAGAATAGCGGCAAATCCTTTTTCGGGGTTTGTCTTTTTCATTTTTATAACATAGGTAATCAGTATAATTGACTTCAGGTTGTTGTTTTGACAAGTTAACGCAAATTTGAGTTAGGTTAATAAATTAAAGGGAGAATCTTACTGAACATTGAGGTATTGGGTATTTCCGGGAATCCTGCAAAAAAACAGTAACACTAGTCGACTTGTTAAAGCTGTAATGAATGCAACTGATCTTGAAACTATCATGGAGATTATGAGTCACAAAACACATAAAGTTACACAATGAGGTGCCAGCATCCGTCACTGAATCATTAGGTAAAAACAGTCAAAGTTCTGGATGAAGTTATTTTAATCGAACAAACTAAGGGGGATTAATATTATGGAGAACGTATTGGGTGAATTATGGCTTTTCAAACTTGCTTCTTTAGTAGGGTTTGCATATCTTATTTATGTGTTTATTAAAGATCGCAAAAAGAAATAACCATATTTCAACTCTCCCAAAATTCACCACAGGGGATAATAT
>JAUVTO010000181.1 GCA_030601485.1 Desulfobacterales bacterium
GCTCAGAAAGGAGGTCCTTACGCGTATTTTCATAAAAAAAAGTCCAAAAAACTGGTCGTCAAAATACCGCTGGTAGTCAGGGACGGGCAGAAAATAAGGTTAACGGGAATGGGTGAAGATGGAAAAGGCGGGGGAACCCCCGGAGACCTTTATCTGAAAGTTCAAATCAAAAAATCTCTCATTCGGAAAGTAAAGGAGGCCATAGCTGATCTTACTAAATAGTGCCTGAACGCAGACCCCGTTCAGGCACGATTGTTGATTGGCGATTGATGATTGTTGATTTAAAAACCAAAATAAATTCATAGAGTTGGTAGCGGCACGATTAGAGATGAATTCCGCTTTATGGGGTTTTCGGTCAAGCACTAAATAGTTTCCATCCAGAAATTGCCCTTTTCTCTCCGAGCCGGAGGATCTACGAGCCGGAGGCCGCAATCTCTGCGTCAATCTTCGGAATCACTTGTGCGGCGTACCACTTGTACGCCTCCGCGTAATTCCTTGATTTCCTTGACCTTGCGAAAAACTGCTAATTTCTGCATTGGAAACATAATTTGTGCCCAATATAGATTAAAGGATGGGCACTAAATAGTTTAAAAAGGACTGTCAATAAATGTGTTTACACCAAAAACCGACATGCGTATGCAAAAGGAATAAGGCCTATATTTTTCACAGGGATAATGTTCTTCCGGAACGGGTGGTTATCAATCTATATTGTCCCGAATGCCGGGACCGGGCCGCCAGGGACCCATCAACAATGATTGAAGATGTGGGATGGCTCATTGAGTACGATATGGAGGTTGCCCGGTTTTACCTGGAACTTAAAGGGGTGGACCATCCCGTAACTCCGGAATTCCTTTTTGATGAGGGGTACTGTACCTGGTACGGCATGAGCCCAAACGATCTGGAAGAAAATGCACGGGTCCATCAGGAGTTATTGCCGTTGCAAAAAAAAGATAAGCTGTTGTATTTCAATGAATTAAAAAGGATACGTCTGGCTCAGTTTGCAGAGCTCAAAAAAGCGGGGTGGCGCAAGGCGCAAACCATTTGAACCCTCGGACAATTTTCCATTAACCGGCCCCTTTTAGGCCGATCTCCTCGGCCACTTCCCGCATGCCCATGATCGTATCCGTAATAAGGTCTGTGAGTTCCATGCCCAGCATTTTAGCGCCTCTGTCAATAATGGAACGGTCGACGCCGGCCGCAAATCTTTTATCTTTCCATTTTTTTTTGACGGATTTGGCTTTTAAATCCATCACACTTTTGGAAGGGCGAACCAGAGCCGTTGTCACCACCAGCCCGGTAAGTTCGTCGATGGCATAAAGAACCTTTTCAAGTTCTGTTTTCGGCTCCACATCCGTACAAATTCCCCAGCCGTGACTTACTACCGCCCGTATGTATTCCTGAGGCCAGGAATTTTCCTTTAAAATCTCCTCGGTTTTTTGGCAGTGTTGTTCCGGGAACTGTTCATAATCAAGGTCATGGATCAGACCGATAATCCCCCATTTTTCTTCATCCTCTCCTCGTTTGCGAGCAAAATAGCGCATCACCCCTTCAACGGCCAGAGCGTGTTTTATAAGGCTTTCATTTTTATTGTATTCTGTTAAGAGGTTATGGGCCTGTTCACGGGTAGGTATTGTTGAACTCATTTTATTATCTCCTTTTGGAGGCGTTCTGCCAAGTTTTTCAAATCCATCACAGGACCCGACACCCTTATCAATTCCAAAACACATTTTCAATGTAAATTATCCTGTCAACTCAAACACCTTTGGCCAAACGTCGCCGGTTTACTGGCTATTCCTGGAAAAGAAGGCGAATTGCCAACCCATATTACTGACGCCGGCTGAGAACTCATAGCCGTCGGAATAGTGGGCCTGAGTCGCAGTATAATAACGGCACTCCTTGGGGTTATGCACCACACCTCGGCGATGATAGTATGCCCGATGGCCGCCATTATGGTAATGCCTTTGCAGGTGACGACGGGCACGTTTGTGTTTGGCCCGGTAGATATGTCGGCTGGCGCGATCCTGCATTTTGTCCAGACGCCGACGTTCGTGCCGGTTGAGATGACCGTCGGCCAGTGCCCGGCCATAAGCGCGGTGGATATGCCGCTGCCCTTTTTTCAACCTGCGGGCCTCCGGGCGTGTGATTTTACCGCTACGGATTCCCTGGTGGATGCGCCGGGTCTGTCGATTATCCCTGGTATTAAAACGATCGGCCGCCCAGGCCGCTGAACTCCAGATCAATGCCAGCATTGAGGTCAGAAAAACAACAATTATCATTTTAGCCTTCATGTAAGCCTCCTTTCGTTCTGTTTATAATACGGTCGCAAAAAAGTTTACCCATAAAACACATGCACCGGTAGTTATCTTTTTCATAGTGATTTCCTCCTCATAAATGAATTGGATTTTTGCGCGGTTTAATTAGTGCTTGACCGAAAACCCCATAAAGCGGAATTCAGCTCTAATCGTGCCGCTACCAACTCTATGAATTTATTTTGGTTTTTAAATCAACAATCATCAATCGCCAATCAACAATCGTGCCTGAACGGGGTTTTCGTTCAGGCACTAATTACTCAGACGCATGAAAACCTATTTGGTTTACACAGAGGTAAAAATGTTGTTCTAAGAAATGGGAGTCGAGGTGGTGGGAGTCCTTCATTTAAATAGTCGTAAACAATTGTGCCTGTAGAGCTGCAACTTTTTTTATTTACACCTATGGATTTTTTGGATATTATTGGGAGCTAGTTGAGATTTATAAATGATACTTAAAGTTTTGGGAATTCGTTTACGCAACAAGAACCCCTAATATTTATAGCAAAGGAGGCAGAGAAATGATTGATTTTACCTTCACGGAAGAACAGGACATGTTTAGAAAAGCCGCCCGCGAATTTGCTGAAACCAAAGTCGCTCCCAAGGTTCCTGAAATGGAAGAAACCGGCAAGGTCAGTGACGAAGTTGTCAAGGCCATGGCTGAGGCAGAAATGATGGCGTTGACCATTCCGGAAAAATATGGCGGTCTGGGATTGGGATATATCGCCCGTCTTATCGCGGTGGAAGAAGTCAGCAAGGTTTCGGTAGGGGCGGGCATGATGCTTCAGGTTTTTGCGCTGGGTATCGAGCCCATCATAAAATTCGGCAGCGAGGAGCAGAAAAAGAAGTATCTGCCCGGTCTGGCAAAAGGAGAACGATTGGCCTCTATTGCTGTGACCGAAACGACAGGGGGCTCGGACCCTGCCGGTATCCGTTCAACATATAAGAAAGACGGCGACGATTACATCATCAGCGGACGCAAATGCTTCATTACCAACTCCCATATTGCCGACACAATTACGACTCTGGCCAAGGACGAGGAAGATCCGAAAGCCTTCTCGACCTTTATCATGGAAAAAGGGATGGAAGGATTCAAGGCTACACATGAAGAGAATAAAGTCGGTATGCGCGGTTGCAATACCGGAGAGCTGGCCTATGAAAATTGCCGGGTTCCCAAAGAAAATCTGGTAGGCGTTGAAGGCAAGGGCATGCGGGTTGCTCTGGCCGCCATCGGTGATGTCGGAAGAGGCGGTATGGTCGGCTGTGCTCTGGGGCTTCAGGTGGCCTGTCTGGAAGCAGCAGTTAAGTTCGCAAATGAGCGAATTCTTTATGGAAAACCGATCAGCAGATTACAGACGATTCAAAACAAACTGGCGGACATGAAAATAGATCTGGAAGCAGGTCTTCTTCTGGGTTATCGAGCCGCTGCCATGCAGGATAAGGGCGAGCGATGCAGCAACGAATTTGCCGTAGCAAAATATTTTACCACGGAAGCAGCCCAAAGAGCGGCGAAAATAGCCGCTGATATCCATGGCGGCTATGGGTGCATGGAGGAGTATGCGGTTACCCGTTATTTGCGCGATTCATTTGTACTGGGGCCATCCGCGGGGACTTCAGATATTATGAAGGTTATTATTGGCCGCTGGGCACTTTCATAGAGTTTTCAAAAATAGAGGATTTCCAGTGTTTCCGGGATAGGAGGTTAACCCCCCTAATCCGTTATTTCTTTTAACAAGAATAGGATTTGTACAATGCTCAGGATCGTCGTATGTGTCAAAGCGGTTCCGGACCCCAAAGAGGCTCACAAAATCAAAATTGATCCTGTCACCAAAACACTAATGAGGCTCG
>JAUVTO010000058.1 GCA_030601485.1 Desulfobacterales bacterium
CCGGTTAAATGTTACACTCCGGTTATCATCGGCTTCGAACCATGCCTCGGTATCATTGAAACATACCGCATTACGATGGATAAGATCATAAAAAGTAAAATCGTATAGTCCCATGTTCAAACCTCTGATATATCACTTCTCTACCGAATTAAAACAGGTTACGCGTACTATATTTTTGTCGTTGGAACACGTAACCTGCAATTTTAAAGAGTATATATTCGGTTTTTACTTATTCAGGAAACGTAGCTTCAAAAGTCGCCACCTGGGTCAGGCCGTCTGCTTTGAAAACAGCAGCGCCGCCTTTGACATGAACCGGAACAGAATATTGAGGAATTTCTGTCCACCATTTTTCGAGCTGTGCCCATGCATTGGTTCCTTTTTCTTTCAGTTTGAAGCCGCCGGTAACCAGCAGACTCAACAAAGACTGTCTCACATCAAAATGAGCATTCACTCTCACCTGGTTTGTTTTACCGGCAGGGACCCACATGGTCTCAGTGGAGCTGACCGTATTCAGATCAAACTCTTCAAAGGCGATGGTAAACTTTAAACTTTCCATCTTTATCGGATAATCATTTGGGTTTTCTATGTTAAAGACGAACGCCAGATTGAGGGGGGCCCCTACGTTGTCCGGCTTTCCTTTGGTGGGTTGAACTTTTTTTGAAAAGTACCAGTACCCAAAAGCATGGGAAACTTCCATTGAGTCTAAAGTAACCACCGGCATCTTGAAATTTTGTTGTGTGGGTTTTGTCATCATTCCGGCGCAACCCGTAAGCAAGGCAACAATGGAGACAACACTCAAACATTTAAGTATAATTGACTTTCTATGCATTTTATTCCTCCCTTATTCTATTAAAGGGTTAGGTAAGCCATCTTTTTCTTCGCTTATAGTGCTTTACATCCCGAAAACTTTTTCTTCTACCAATATCGGTAATGCCCAGGTAGAAATCCTTGATATCCGGATTTTCTCTAAGCTTCTCGGCCGTGTCGTCCATGACTATGCGACCGTTTTCCATCACGTAGGCATAGGGTGCAACATTAAGGGCAAGTTTGGCATTCTGTTCCACCAGAAGAATCGATATTTTCTCCTCCTGGTTAAGCTTTGTAATAATATTGAAAATTTCATGGATAAGAAGCGGAGCCAGACCCATGGAAGGTTCATCCAAAAGGATCAGTTTGGGACTGGTCATTAAAGCACGCCCCACAACCGTCATCTGCTGCTCTCCGCCGCTGATAAACCCGGCGATTTCACGGCGCTTTTCCTTTAGCCGAGGGAAGTAGTTATATACCATTTCCAGCCCGTCCTTGACCGACCTGCCGTACTTTCGCATATGGGCACCCACCTTCAGGTTCTCCTCTACCGTGAGGTGTTCAAACACCCTGCGCCCCTCAATTACCTGAACGATACCCATTTTGGCAATCTTTTCAGCTTTTATCTTATCAATGCGCTCGCCCATGAATTCAATCGATCCATCAGTCACCTGGCCGTCTTCGTGTTTCAGCAAACCGGAGATAGCCTTTAAGATAGTACTCTTGCCAGCCCCATTGGCACCTAAAAGGGCCACAACCCCCCCTTTGGGAACCTCAATGGAAACACCCTTAATTACTAAAATGACCTCGTGATATTTGACTTCAATATTATTGATCTTTAAGATCATTTTTTCATCGGACAAAACCTAAAGACCTCCTTCCTACCAGCCTAGCCATTCATTAGCCCATTTATCAGGCCACCTTTTCTTCAGGTCAACTTCATCGAGCAGTGAGAACTTCCCATTTTTATATTCATAGATCTTTGCTATGCTTTGAGGCCTGTGATCTGTTGCAGTATATGTTACCGGAGCAATACCAAGACCAATTTCAAAGTCCTTCATTGTCTCAAAACCCTTTCTAAGGATCCCTTCCCCGGACAAATCTCCGGCCTTATCCGCCCGCTTCAACGCTTCCGCAAGCCCCAGCGCACTTGCCCATGCCTGGACGGTATGTATTGTTCGTTTTTCCAGAGGGACTCCAGGGTTATACTTCTTGGCATATTCGATAACCTTGTCCATTAAAGGTACATCAAGTCCGAAAAACGCCCACGGGGCACATCCGATAACGCCTTCTGCTGCCTTTCCTGCCAGCTTGGGAAGGTTCTCATCATACCCCCAGCATTTTACGAGATGATCGGCGCCCAGTCCCAGTGCATAAGAATCACGCAGCGTTGCGGCAACAGACATCACCGTATTGGTGTGCAGGAGGACATCCGGCTTAAACTCCTTTAATGCAAGGATCTGACTCTTGGTATCGATTGCAAATAACGATATGCTCTGGTCAGGACCAATTTCAAAACCGAGCATATTAGCCTGCTCTTTTGCTGCCTTAATTGAAGAACTGCTGAACGGTGAAGCAGTCATATAGCACATGGCAATTCTTGGCTTGCGTTTCCCATAATCAGGTTTTTGGGGCCATTTTTTATCAAACCACACAGTTATGAGCCCCCTTGACTGGGTCGAATAGTCAGTCGCAAAAAACAGATTATAGGGTGTCTTTTCCGGTTTGCATAAATGTCCCGAATAAGACGCCGATATATAAGGGATCTTGTCTCTGGCTACCGTCGGCGCCAATGCTTCTGTATCGCCAGTTCCCCAACCTAGAATAGCCACACATTTTAGTCGCTTAAACAAGTTGTATTTAGTCAGGGCCTCGGGAATACGATATCCATAATCAAACTGATAAAGCTTGATCTGCTTTCCGTTAATCCCTCCATTATCATTCACATAATGAATTGCTTCTGCAATGCCCAGGGCATAATCCTTGCCCACATCCGAGGTCGCTCCGGTCATGTCATTGAGCGATCCCACCTTAATTGTTTCGGCTCCGGCCATGGAAGAAAATCCGGCAACAAGGGCCACAATAAATAGTGATATTATAAACTTTGACCACATATTTTTAGCGAACATAATTTCTTTCCCCCCTTTTTATGAGAGTGTGATTTTCATCGGGTTTCTGCCAAATTCCTACTGTTATCACCTCCTTTTTTATAACCCGGACAAACCGGCCTCCGGCTCGTAGATCCTACGGTACGGAGAGAAATAACAAATCACAAGCATCAAATCTCAAATAAATTCCAAACTACGAGCTCCAAATTCCAAATAAGATCTAATATGAAAAGGGCCACAGATTAAAATAATTTTTAATTTGCCACCACCGATAGGCCAACCCATTGGGTTCAAATATCATAAATAAACATATGGCCAGACCAAATGCAGCCTCTTTAATAAACAAAAAATCCATCAATAGTTTGGGATAAATATCCGCAAGAGGCATGATGGCCAATTGTAAAACCTCCATCACCACGACCATGAATATGGATCCAAAAATAGTCCCGTGGATAGAGCCAACCCCGCCGATAAGGATCACGCCCACCAGCCACAAAGACCAAAACCAGGGGAAGTGTTCGGGGCTTATGGCAGCAATGTTGCTGATCCAGAACGCTCCGGCAATTCCGCCGATAAATCCGGCCACAAAAAAAGCCAGAAGCTTATATTTGACAACATTAATACCCATGACCTCCGCAGAAATGTCATTGTCACGTATGGCCACCCAGGCCCGGCCGACTCTCGACCTGAGCAGGTTGACCATGATTATAACACAGAGAATCACAAGGACAAGCATCATAAAATATACTTTAAGGTCACTGTCAATGACCCACGGTCCTACCTTGATGGTTCCCGGAGGCAAAGAAAAGGCCTGTCCTCGTCCACCGATCTGGCTTACATACTGGGTGATGATAAAATCTACGGTAATGAACTGGGCGGCCATGGTTGTTAAAATAAGGTAAAATCCTTTTACCCTGGCAGAAGGGAGCCCGAACAAAAGACTCCATATGCCGGCTGTAAATGCGGCAATTAGGATGCTGAAAGGATAAGCAATGCCGAAATCCATCATGAATTTGGGCCAGGGGAATTCAAGGATAAGCAGAGTGCTTGTATATGCGCCCACCGCAATAAAGGCTGCATGGCCCAGGGTTATCTGGCCGCAAAAGCCGATTAATAACTGCACCCCTAAAGCACCAAGCACTGTATAGCCGACCTGATTACAAACACTTAGCCAATAAGAATCTGCAACCAGTGGGATAACAACAAACAAAATGATGAAAAGCAGGATCATTTTGCCCTTGATAAACTTGGTCTGCCACCAGGCATGATCTTGAACATAATTTTGATGGTAAACACCGCAGGGGAGCCAGATTGTTGACATAAAAAACTCCGTTTATTAGGTATCGGGGATTAGGTACTGGGTATTTGATGAATGAATTCGACTTTTTGCGAATTCATCATATTCCATTTACAAATACCCGATACCCAATACCTAATATCCAATTTCAAGTTATACTCGTTCAATTCGCTCCCAGCCCCAGAGCCCATGCGGCTTGAAGAGCAGGAAGACGACCATGAAAACAAAAGGGGCTACCTCTTTGATACCGCCGGGAAAGTATTTGTCCAGATAAGCCCCGCACAGGTTCTGTAATATGCCGATGGCAATACCACCGACAATTGCACCCGGCACGGAATTGAGTCCCCCTAACACCACCGCAGGCAGAACCAGCAAACCGAGGTATCCTACGGATATGTTAAGCCCGTTGATGTTTCCCAAAAGGGTTCCGCCCACGCCGGCCGCCATAAAAGCGATGCCCCAGGCTGCCGCATAGACAAATCTTGCACTCACACCAATGGAAAGGGCGGCCATCTCATCGTCGGCTGTAGCCTGCATGGCAAGTCCCCACCGGGTATATTTAAAAAAACAGCCAAAAATAATTAAAAGAATAATGGCTGCCACAAAGCTCCATAGATACGCCTGACCCACAATGACGGGTCCTATGTGAATCGGCTCAATTGAAAAAACCGGCGGGGTGAATACACGGGTATCGGTACCCCATATGAGTTCCAGCATTCCCTTAAAAAAAAATGAAAGCCCTACGGTTACCATGATAACCGTAAGAACCGGCTCGCCGATAAGTTTGTCTAAAAAAATTCTTTCCGTCAGGATCCCCAGGATCAGACCTATGATCAGTGAAATTAAAAGCGCCGGCAAAAATGGTATGCCCATGGAGTAAAAGCTTAAAGAAACATAGGCTCCGATAAGCGTCATCTCCCCCATGGCCAGATTCAACACACCCGAGCATTTATATATCAACACCCACCCAAGGGCGACAAGGGCATAGATGCTGCCAACCATAATGCCCGTAGTAATCGTCATCAAAAACAGTTCCATCCGTCACTCCATTGTAAATTTTCAATCCTTTACTTTTCTAATTTGAAGATTGGTCTTAATATGCGCTTGTCTCCCATCTTCATACTTGATCGTGTCATCGATATGCACCGTGTCATTTTCAGAATAAAAGGCGTCCACTATATTATGATATCTTTTTTCTACAAATGCCCGGCGCAATTTTCTGGTCCTTGTAAGTTCATCATCGTCGGCATCGAACTCCTTATACAGGTTAACGAATTTTACCACTCTTGCCGTTTCCGGTAGGTCTTTGTTGGCTTTATGTATCTGCGCTTCCACCAATTTATAGATCTGATCCAGCTGAGAAAGTTCCTGATAACTCGTATAATTGATCTTTTTTTCATCCGCCCATTTACCTACCACGGAGTAATCGATACAAATGACGGCTGTAATATAATCCCTCTTATCTCCGATCACCCACGAGTCTCTCACATAGGGGCTGAATTTCAAGCGGGTCTCCAGGTACTGGGGAGAAAAAGGTTTCCCGTCCCTGAGAGTGAATACATCCTTAGTGCGATCAAAGACAACCAGGTGACCGTCATCGTCAATAAAACCTCTGTCACCTGAATAGAGCCAATCATCCTTCAAGGTCTCTTCCGTGGCCTCGGGATTCTTATAATACCCCAGAAAAACCGACGGGCTTCTGGTAAGGATCTCCCCATCTTCGGTAATTTTTATTTCTGTTTCCGGTATGGGGAGACCCACAGTGTCAAATTTTATGTCTCCACTACGATGGACCACTGAAATACCGGCCACTTCGGTCTGGCCGTAAATCTGCTTGAGGTTTACTCCCAATGCATGAAAGAAACGAAAGTGGTCCGGCCCCATGGCCGCCCCACCGGTATAGGCATTGCGAACTCGGGAAAGACCCAGGTGGTCTTTCAGCTTTTTTTGCACCGTAATATACGCCAGCCAATCCAGAAACGCCCAGTACCAGGGAATTGGTTTTTTCTGAAACTTTAGATCCGCCACATGATAACCGATCCGGGTAGAAAGCTCATAGAGTTTCCGCTTTATCCAGGTGGCATCCAGGTATTTGACCTGGACCGTACGGGTCATCTGCTCATACATGCGTGGGGGAGCAAACATAACATTGGGGCCTATTTCCCGGATGTTGTCTTGTGCGGTTTCAGGCTCCTCGGGAAAGTTAATGGTGTATCCCACCTGCAGACCACAGGAAATAGACATCATCTGCTCTCCGATCCATGCAAACGGCAGGTAAGAGACATAATCATCCGTGGATAGGCATGGATCCACCGCCATGAGGTACTTTCCCATGGTCAACATGTTATTGTGGGAGAGCAATGCCCCTTTGGGCAGCGCCGTGGTGCCCGAGGTATAGAAAAGGAGCGCCACTTCATCGCCATGGCCCTTGTCGATCATCTCCTTGAACAGTTGTGGCTGTTGCTGTTCAAGTTCCCGACCCAACTGCTGAACTTGCTTGAGGCTTATCAGATAGCCCTGATCATAATTTCGCATCCCTTTGGGATTATCCCATATGATCTTTTCAAGCTTAGGACATTCATTAAAAATTGAAATGGCTTTATCGACCTCTTCCTGACCTTCACCGAACAAAAACTTTGTGTCTGAATGGTCGATTATATATTTGACTTCTTCGGTCAAGCTGTCCTGGAACAGCCACACGCCCACTCCTCCGGCACACAGGGTGGCCATTTCCGCCCACAGGCCTTCAGGACGGTTGTCGCCGATCATGGATACTTTGTCTCCATTTTCGAGTCCAAGGCTGAGGAGGCCCAATGCGAGGTATTTAACGTTCTCGAGATAATCGTACCATGTGATGGGGCGCCAGATTCCAAACTCTTTCTCACGCATGGCCACCCTGTTTTGGCCATACTGGTGCGCCTTTTCATAAAAAAGTTTGGGGATCGTCAGATCTTTTGTAATTTCAATGCCGTATTGGCTATTATTTTGAACGGTTTTATCTCCTTGTTGCATACAGGTCCTCTTCACCAAGGTATGCCTTGATCACTTCGGGATGATTCTGCACTTCCACAGGTGTGCCGTCAATGATCATGTTGCCAAAATTGAGAACAAAGACATGATCGGAAAGATCCATGACCACGCCCATGTCATGCTCCACCAGGAGACAGGTGATCTTCCATTGTTCATCTTCATTAATGTCTATGATAAACCGGGCCATGTCTTCAACTTCTTCAAGATTAAGTCCGGCCAGTGGTTCATCAAGAATCAGAAGCTCGGGTTCCAGGGCCAGTGCACGACCCAGTTCTACCCGCTTTTGAAGGCCGTACGGCAACATTCCGACCGGTTTATTCCGAATATGTTGGATCTCTAAAAGATCTATTATTTTTTCTTCGATAAAGGCCCGGTGTTCAATCTCTTCCCGCGCAGTTTTACCAATATATACCGATCCACTGGCGATGCCCGATTTAGAATGGATGTGCCTGCCCAGACGGATGTTGTCCAATACCGTCATTCCGCCAAAGACCTCGACTTTCTGAAAAGTCCTGGCAATACCCAGTTTTGCCCTTTTATACGGTTTTAATTTGTTGATCTTTTTTCCTTTGTAATGGATGTTACCTTTTTGCGGTATATAAAGACCGTTAATAATATTCATCATCACGGTCTTTCCGGCTCCGTTGGGCCCGATCACAGAGTGTATCTCTCCTTTTCTTATTTTCAGGCTGACGCCGACCAGGGCAAGAACCTTTCCAAAACTCATATGAACGTCCTCTATCTCTAACAAAACGTCCTGTTCTTTGATTGCATTTGATACTGCCAATATTCTTAACCTTCCTTTATGAAAAAAGAGCCGAGAATCTTCGCTCTGAGAATTATCTATTTATTTTGGGCAGATAGTATTATAAAATAATTACTTTTTCTACAGCTTTTACAATTTCATCGGGCTCATCCATAATTTGCAAAATTTCTAAATCTTCCGGAGATATCCGTTTTTCGGCAAGTAATTTGTCCTTGATCCAGTCAATAAGTCCTGTCCAGTAATCGGAGCCAACCAGAATTAACGGAAACGGCTTTATGCGTTGTGTTTGAATCAGTGTGACCGCCTCAAACAGCTCATCCAGCGTGCCAAAACCGCCGGGCATGATAATATAGGCTGCGGCATATTTAATGAACATGACCTTACGAATAAAAAAGTATTTAAAATCGACTCTAATATTTGCAAAAGGATTTGGTTTCTGCTCAAATGGCAGGATAATATTCAGGCCGATGGAAGTTCCTCCCGCCTCTGCCGCACCTTTGTTTGCCGCTTCCATTACTCCGCCGCCGCCGCCGGTGATAACAGCAAAGTTGTTTTTTGCAAAAAGAGCGGCCAGTGCTTCGGTTTTTCTGTAAACTGGATCATCCGGCTGAACCCTGGCTGACCCGAATATCGACACAGAAGGTCCGATATCATGGAGCGTTTCTATCCCTTCAACGAATTCGCCCATGATTCTGAAAAGACGCCACGCTTCGCCTATTTTAAAGTCGTCAACAAGAAATTGTTTATCCATATAAAATCCACAGGGCCTAGTGTTATCGGCATACAGCCGACTATTAAACGCCTCATGTCCCGCCGTTAAATCCGATGGTAACCTTATCCTGGTCCACAATCACCGGAACCTTGCGCATACCGTCGGAATATTCCAGCATGTCTTTCAGTTTGTCGGTATCGTGCCGAACGTCGTAGTACTCAACCTTTTTTCCTTGTTTTTTAAAAGCTTCACGAGCCGCGTTTGTGTAAGGTCACGTATCTTTACCATAAATCAAGATGTTATCAGCCATTGTTCCCATCTCCTTGAGTTAATATTTATGAGAGGATAAGATATTAATTAATTTCATACAAATTCAGGGTATTGGATGTAATAGTCGAGAAAGCCCTAACAGCTATTTGATGTTTTGTCAATGATTACAGATTGACAAAAATCATGGAGATTGGTAGAAATTTTTATGGTTAAAAACAATTCGGCTATTGGACTTTCAAAAAATGTTGCCATTACAAACCCCCTTGGCCTTCATGCAAGGTCGGCGGCAAAAATAGCAAAACTTGTTAAAAAAGCAAGATCAAACGTGTGGATTATTAAAGACAAAGACAAGGCGGATGCTTCCAGAATTATCGATATTCTTAGCCTGGCCGGTATAAAAGATTCAAAATTAACGTTATTAATTGACGATCAATCGGATATTGAAATTTTAAATGATCTTGCACGACTCATTGAAAACGGCTTTGGAGAATAATCAGGAATGCCAAATACAAACGAAATGGAATTGCAACTCAGCGGTATTACTGCCTCTCC
>JAUVTO010000087.1 GCA_030601485.1 Desulfobacterales bacterium
CATAAGTTGATGAACACGTAAAACGTCTTTTGCGAGCAAATCATACGGGTTGCGATACTATTAGATATTAATAACAGATGGTTATGCCTTTTTTAATAAAACGAAAAACTACATGCGAAATTAAGGTCGGAAATGTACCGGTGGGCGGCAATGCGCCTGTTGCGGTCCAGTCCATGACAAATACATTTACTCAAGACATTCCGGCCACTGTTTCACAAATTCAGCGCCTGGAAGCGGCCGGATGTGAAATTGTAAGGGTGGCCGTGCCTGACATGGAGGCTGCTGAGGCAATTTCTTCGATAAAGGAAAAAGTATCCATTCCGATAATAGCTGACATACATTTTGACTATCGCCTGGCCATTGCCGCGGTAAGGGCAGGTGCTGACGGGCTGAGACTGAATCCCGGTAATATCGGTAGTGATATAAAAATAAAAGCGGTTGTTGACTGCGCAAAGACTTTTAATATTCCCATTAGAATCGGGGTAAATTCCGGCTCCCTTGAAAAAGACATCCTGAAAAAACATGATGGGGCAAGCGCAGAGGCCATGGTTGAAAGTGCCGTGCGGCATATCGAGTTAATAAAGTCCTTCGATTTTCACAATATAAAAATTTCGATTAAGGCCTCTGATGTACATCGTACCGTAGACGCATACAGACTCCTTTCCTCAAAAACCGATTTGCCGCTTCATGTGGGGGTAACAGAGGCGGGAGGGCTTTATTCAGGAATCGTCAAGTCGTCCCTCGGCATAGGGATGCTCCTGGCAGAAGGTATCGGAGATACCATCCGTGTCTCTTTAACACGGGACCCGGTAGAAGAGGTTAGGGTTGGATATGAAATCTTGAAAGCACTTGATATCCGACGGTATGGCCCTGATATTATATCCTGCCCGACCTGCGGACGCTGTAAAATCGATCTTTTTAATATTGTGGAACGTATTGAAAAGGCGTTGCTGTTAAACCCCTTGCCGATTAAACTTGCCATCATGGGCTGCGTGGTAAACGGACCGGGAGAAGCCAAGGAGGCGGATATCGGTATTGCCGGCGGGGACGGCACAGGGATTCTTTTCAAGAAGGGAAAAGTGATAAAAAAGTTTCCTGAAGAGAAACTTGTCGAGGTTTTACTGGCTGAAGTTGAAAAATTTAATAATCATAGGAATTCAGAATGGGAAAACAAAACAAAACTGCGATAACACCTACTCGAGCTGAAGATTATCCTGAATGGTACCAGCAGGTGGTCAAGGCGTCCCAAATGGCAGACCAATCACCCGTAAGAGGATGCATGGTGATAAAACCCTGGGGCTATGCGATCTGGGAAAATATAATGCGCGTACTCAATGATATGTTTAAGGAAACAGGAGTTAAAAATGCGTATTTCCCTCTATTTATTCCCCTTTCTTTTCTTGAAAAAGAGGCTGAACATGTGGAAGGCTTTGCAAAGGAATGCGCGGTTGTTACCCACCACAGACTTGAAAAAGGGGTTAACGGCGGCCTGGAACCCGCAGGAATGCTTAATGAACCTTTGGTTGTACGACCGACTTCTGAAACCATCATTGGAGATTCATTCTCCAAGTGGGTTTCAAGTTATCGCGATCTTCCATTACTTATAAACCAGTGGGCGAATGTTGTCCGATGGGAGATGCGAACCCGTGTATTTTTACGGACCAGTGAATTTCTGTGGCAAGAAGGGCACACGGTCCATGCCACAGCACAAGAAGCCATTGAACGGACTCAAATGATGCTCGATGTTTATGCCAGGTTTGCCCAAGAATACCTGGCCATGCCGGTAATCAAGGGTAGAAAGACGGCCTCGGAAAGATTTCCCGGAGCCGTAGATACCTTGTGCATCGAAGCAATGATGCAGGACAGAAAAGGTCTCCAGGCCGGCACCTCACACTTTTTGGGGCAGAATTTTGCCCGGGCTTCTGAAATACGGTTCCAGTCTTCCATAGAAAAAGAGGAATATGCCTGGACCACGTCATGGGGAGCATCCACTCGCCTTATCGGCGGGCTCATAATGACCCATGGTGATGATGATGGTATCATTCTTCCGCCCAGGATTGCGTCAGCACATGTGGTTTTGATGCCCATAATCCGAAAACCCGAGGACAGGACGACCGTTATGGCATATGTTGAAAGCTTGGCAAAGGAGCTGAGAGATAAATTTTATCATTACCGCCGTCTTGAAGTGGAAATTGACGATCGCGAGATCGGGGGCGCCAGAGGGTGGGAGTGGATCAAAAAAGGAATACCGCTGCGGGTTGAAATCGGTCCCAGAGACATTGCCGATAATTCTGTATATGTTGGAAGGAGAGATAAGGGGCACAGAGAAAGAACATCGATTAAAAGGGATCGTTTTGTTGGGAAAATAACCCATATCCTGGATGAAATACAGCAAACTCTTTTTGAGCGTGCCCTGTTGTTTAGAAAAACACATTCCATAACCTTAGACGATAAACAAGAATTTTACGAATTTTTCACCCCGGAAAACCATGAACAGCCTGAAATTCATGGGGGATTCGCATTGTCACACTGGTGCGGGGAAGATCGTTGCGAATCAAAAATAAAAGAAGATCTCCGTGTAACCATTAGATGCATCCCTCTGTCCGTCCCATCGGAAAAAGGTAAGTGTATATATTGCGGCGGACCGAGCAGCGGGCGGGTTGTATTTGCAAAGGCATATTAATCGGACTTTTTACGAAACCATTAATCTTCGATGATCCGTATCAATGACATAATCGATAAAATTACCTCCTATTTCCCGGATGCGGATCTGGACATCATAGATCGTGCCTATATTTACTCGGCCAGGGTCCACGATGGTCAGGTCCGTCTGTCCGGAGAATCCTATCTTTCTCACCCCCTGGAAGTCGCCGGCATTCTGGCTGACATGAAACTCGATGTTATCAGCGTTGCATCCGGCCTGTTGCACGATGTGATCGAAGATACCCATGCCACCGCGGAAGAAATAAATGCTATGTTTGGCGAGGAAATTACTCATATCGTCTCGGGGGTAACCAAGTTGAGTGCTCTTCCCTTTAGTAGCAGTTCTCAGGCACGCCAGGCCGAAAGTATCAGAAAGATGATTCTTGCTATGGCGGACGATATCCGGGTCATACTGATCAAGCTTGCGGACCGGCTTCATAATATGAGGACACTCGAGTTTCACTCGGAGAAAAAAAGGATAAAAATAGCGCAGGAAACCATTGATATCTATGCTCCTATTGCAGCCCGTCTTGGTATTTACTGGATAAAAAAGGAGCTGGAAGACACCTCGTTTATGTATCTTCAACCTGAAGAATATTCTAAAATAGAAAGTTATGTCAACCGAGACAGGGAAGAAGGCGAAAAATATATCGAAACCGTTAAAAGCTTCATTCAGAAAAAAATGGATGAGCACAATTTGAAATGCGAAGTACTGGGAAGATATAAGTATTTTTACAGCATCTATAAAAAAATGATTTCCCAGAACCTCGAATTTGAAGAACTTTACGATATTATTGCGTTCAGGATAATCCTCGATACAATGCCTCAGTGCTATGAAGCTCTTGGTTTGATACATGCCCTCTGGAAACCGGTTGCCAAAAAGTTCAAAGATTATATCGGCGTTCCAAAAGCCAATATGTACCAAGCCTTACACACAACAGTTATTGGGCCTTTTGGTGAACGCATAGAGATACAGATACGGACCCGAGAAATGGATAAGGTCGCCAAATCCGGCATCGCCGCTCATTGGAGCTACAAGGAAGGTCGCCGTTTTGATGACAAGATGACCAAAATATTTTCCTGGATTCAAAACCTTGTGGAACACCAGGAAGATTTCAGAGATCCGGATGAATTTCTGGAAAATGTTCGAATCGATCTCTTTCCCGATGATGTTTACGTTTATACTCCCCGAGGAGAAATAAAATCCTTACCCAGAGGCGCCACACCGGTCGATTTCGCTTTTTTAATTCATACGGAAGTCGGAAATCAGTGCGCCGGAGCCAAGGTAAACGGCCGTATTGTCCCCCTTCAATATGA
Source organism: Desulfobacterales bacterium (assembly GCA_030601485.1). Classification (GTDB taxonomy): domain Bacteria; phylum Desulfobacterota; class Desulfobacteria; order Desulfobacterales; family UBA11574; genus S5133MH16. The sequence goes on from JAUVTO010000087.1 coordinate 4,021, forward strand.
ATTAAAAACAGGAGACACTGTTGAAATTTTTACCTCAAAGAAAGGTCATCCGAGCAAGGACTGGTTGAATTTTGTCAAGACGGTCAAGGCCCGTTCCAGAATAAGACAGTGGATCAAAATCCAGGAAAAAGAACGGAGCATTTCCCTTGGCCGGGAGATGTGCGAAAAGGCTTTTCGCAAATACCGGCTTAATTTTAATGCGCTATTAAAATCAGAAGAAATGCATAAGGTTGTTGAGCATTTTGGCTTTAAGCATATCGATGATCTGATTGCAAGTGTCGGTTATGGTAAAATTACTCCTTTGCAGATCGTACGAAAAATTACCCCCAAACCCGATGAGGAAAAAGAGCACGAATCGCTATTTAACAAAATCATAGGCCGTGTACGAAAGAAAAAGCCGAGCGAAGGTGTGGTTGTAAAGGGTGTTGATGACATTCTGATAAAGTTCGGAAAGTGCTGCCAGCCGGTTCCCGGAGATCCGATTACAGGGTATATTACCAGGGGTTACGGAGTTACTGTTCACAGGACCAGCTGTATCAACGCTCTTAAAATGAGCCCCGAACGGCAAATAGACGTGGAGTGGAATATAGACATTAACGATACATATCCTGTAAAGATTCGAATTCGATCTTACGACAGAGTCGGATTACTGGCGGATATTACTGCCAATATCAGCAAAAATGGTGCTAATATACTCAGCGCACATACGGAAACCCGGGAGAGTAAAATCGTTGACATCTATTTTACCTTGGCGGTTAAAAATACCGAACATCTAAAAAGAGTTCTATCGGCCATTAGGAAAATAAAACACATTCAAGGCGTAAAAAGAATAGACGCGTAGTCCCTTAATGAGACCTTTGCAAAACGCCCCCTTTTGCCCAATTCCGGCGTCAGGCTCAAATTTTAATCCTCAAAATACTCAATGTATTCCTGTGGTTAAAATTTTCGCCTTCCTTGGACTTGAACAAAATTGAACGTTTTTCAAAGGTCTCTTAATGGTAAATTCGTGCGTTTTGATTTCGGCTCGCTCGGGCTAGGGCGCTTTAACGATATGGCCTGATTTTATACAGTTGGTGCAGACCATGATCCTTTTGACGCTGCCCTTATACACTGCCCGTACCCGCTGAAGGTTTGGATTGAACCGACGTTTTGTCACATTGTGTGCGTGGCTTATATTATTTCCAAAAAGCGGTTTTTTTCCGCATATTTCACATATTTTGGCCATTATTATTTCTCCTTATATCTATAAAAACCTGTTTAAATACATATTAACAAACAGGATGTAAAGTATTTTCTACTGAGAACCCTTTTCCCGCTCCTGTTCTTTTAATAACGCCTCACAAGTGGCAATATGCTGCAACGCCTTTTGGTGGACTCCCACATCAGAATAATTGGTCAGGATTGACTTGAACCGATGTAAAGCGGCTTTGTAATGTTTGCTCTTTAAATAAAAAAGTCCGACATAAAGTTCATGCCCGGTGAGGCTTTTCAGACATTTTTTGATATGTTCTTCGGCTTTGATGGTATATGAATCTTTCGGAAACTGTTTTTTAAGACGATTGAACGTATTAAGCGCCTTTGTAGCCGTGGACTGATCCCTGTCGATGGTATCTATCTGTTGGAAATAACAGAGCCCGATTTTATATATAACATAGGGAATAGCTTCATTACGAGGATGAAGACTTTCAAACTCTTCATATGCCGCGACCGCTTCTTCATACTCTTTAATATTATAATTGGCATCGGCTATTTTCAATTCCGCAAAAGGCACATATTTACTGAAAGGATACCAGTCTTTGAGCTTCTCGAAGGATGCTATGGATTCTTGATATTTTCCACGGTTGAATTGATCCATTCCATCACTTGCAAGTTCCTGTGCCGTTTTTTCCTCTTTGGTCTCGAACCATGCACAACCCGAAACCAAAAGCAATGAAATAAGGCTGAACACTATGATATTTTTCAATTTTTTACGTTTTCGATATAATTTTCTGCAGAAATAGCTGCGATGGCGCCATCGCCAACCGCAGTTACAACCTGGCGCAACGGGGTATTTCTGACGTCGCCTGCGGCAAATACACCGGGCACTAATGTCTCCATATTTAAATCTGCAATAATAAAACCGTATTTATCAAGTTTTACACTATTTTCCAGGAATTGAGAGTTGGGAATTATTCCGACCCATATAAAGCACCCATCCACGGAAAATTGTGTTTTATTACCTGTTTTGACATTTTGCACGGTAATCTTTTCAACATGAGTTAAACCGCTAATATCGGTCAACACAGAATCCCATATCATTTCTATTTTTTCATTGGCCAATGCACGTTTCTGAAGAATCGCCGCAGCGCGCAGTTTATCTCTCCGATGAATAAGGTATACTTTTTTCGCAAATTTGGTTAGAAATAAACTTTCCTGTACGGCGGTATCACCACCGCCCACAGCAGCCACAATACTGTTTTTGAAAAACGGACCGTCACAGGTGGCGCATGAAGAGATGCCTTTGCCGTAAAAAGTTTCTTCTCCGGGAACACCCAGCTTTTTGGGAGACGCACCTGTTGCGATAATTATTGCATGCGTTGTGAGGGTTCTGTCGTTTAAGGTGATTTTCTTAACCGGTTCAGAGAAATCTACGGAAATAACCTCATTGCTTTCGATGGGCAGGTCAAAATGTTTGACCTGCTCGGTCATCTTCTGAACCAAGTCGAGTCCGCTGAGTCCTTCCGGAAAGCCGGGATAATTTTCGATCCAGTCGGTAATAATGAGCTGCCCGCCGGGCACAATCTTTTCGATCAGGATTACATTTAATCCGCCCCGTGCCGCATAAAGGCCGGCGGTGAGTCCTGCAGGACCACCGCCGATAATGACAAGCTCATAATCGACGCTTTTCATTGCATATTTTCCTGTTAAGCCTTGATTATAATTTCTTCGAGTTTTGATTTGGGAACGATACCGACAATCTTATCGAGAATTTTTCCTTGTTTAAAGAAAATAAGGGTAGGAATAGACTTTATCCCGTATTTGGTCGGGGTAATCGGGTTTTCATCAACATTACATCTCGTAAATTTGAATTTGTCGCCATAAGTCTCGGCAAGCTCTTCAACAAGTGGTTCTATTGCCCTGCACGGACCACACCAGGGTGCCCAGAAATCAACCAATACCGGTTTTTCAGACTGCAACACCTCGGCATCAAAGCTGCTGTCAGCTATTTCTATAATATCATTTGCCATAACAGAATTTCCTTTCTTTAATTTTTTATGGCTTCGTAAAAAGTCCAACTTCTGCGTTGCGCTGCATTCCTCGTCACTGCGATGTACTATATGTACGTCTCATTCCTCGGAATTTGCGCGCCTTGAATTTGGAGCTTTTTACTTTGCCATCAAAATCTGACTTTTTAC
>JAUVTO010000080.1 GCA_030601485.1 Desulfobacterales bacterium
AGGGATAACATTGGTGGCAATGTCGGTTCGGGAGCCGCCGCCTAAAACCACTTCCAGACGGCCCTCGGATACTTGTTCGGCGGTTTTTTTCATAAAGCGGGCGATTTCCTGAAAGCAGTGGCCGCTCAAGCCCAGGCTGCCATAATCGCCCCGGTGGGTATCAAACCCGAAATACCAGAAGATCAGGTCGGGCTTAAAATCTTTAACCCGTGGATAAAACTCGGTCTTTACGTTGTCGGCATATTGTTGGTCAACATTGTTGACGGTGTCGCCCCTGCCCCAGAATCCCCAGGAACTTCCCGGCGCGCGGATGTCAACTTTGGTGCCGTCCGGCGATTCGTACTCCATACCGCAGCAGCAAACGTGGAGAACATCAGGATCGTTTTTGAGCAAATCCCGGGTGCCGTCTCCATGGTGGGCATCCGTGTCCATAATTGCAAACCGTTGGATATTATGAATTTCTCGTAGATAGGTGATGGTTATGACCACATCGTTAAAGCAGCAATAACCGCCAAAATAGTCTCTCCCCGAATGATGTCCGCCGGCACCGATAAGGGCAAATGCATTATCAATTTCCCCGGTGCAGACCTTTTCTCCGGCCAGCACCACGCCGCCCACCGAATGCCAGGCTGTTGAGCAGAGATGGTCTGCCTCCACACCCCGGATAAGTTCCGGAGTGTGCACTTTCAGTACCCACTCCTCTTCTATGGGGGGGGATTCATAAAGGATAACATTATCACGCGCGAGAAGGTGATCAATGGCTCCGGGGAAATCTTCCAGCCGTGCTCCCCGGGTAAGATAGCTCCTGCGGCTGAAGCTGGGATGGTAAAACACGCCGGTTTTTTTCATAAATTTTTCCTATTAAAAATCGGCCAGAGCGAGTTTCCCCAAAACTTTCAGATAAGAGGTATCATTCAGATACGAAATGATCCATTGATCGTCTTTATAAGTAAAAAGGTTGGTGCTGGCGGTATCCTGTTGAATTCGCCAGAAATTACTGTTTTCGATCCCCAAAAGGCTGCAACAAATCACCTTGTTAGGCACCCGGTGAGCCACTAAAGCGATATTTTCATTTTTATGTTTTTCAAGCAGCTTGTTTATGGCTGCCATGGTCCGGGTACGGACCTCTTCCAAACTCTCTCCATTCGGAAAATGGACCTTATGGGGTTCCCGGAGCCAAAGCGTAAAAAGATCCGGATATTTTTTCCGTACTTGGTCAAGGCTGACCCCTTCCCAATCGCCGTAACTGATATCGATAATGGCTTCAAGAGGAGTGACTTCGATGTTCTGAAATTTGGCTATATTTTCAGCCGTTTCCATAGAACGGGAGAGAGGGCTGCTGTAAATGGCGTGAATGGTTTCATCTTTTAAAGCCTCACCGGCCAGATGCACTTCTTTTTTTCCGGTGTCATCCAGAGGTATGTCCATACGTCCTCTAAATACTTCCTCCAGATTCCAGGCGGTCTGGCCATGGCGAACAAGGTATACTTTGGTCATGTTCGGCGCCTAAATTCCTTTGATTTTCTGATGAAGTTCGCGGGTTTTTTCCATGCGGGCCCGGTCCCGATCCTGTGCCAGATGACGAATATTCTCATTTGCATCCAACATTTCCGGATCATCGGGATTTTTTCCCTTCACATATCCGTCTATGAGAAGGCGATATGCATGTATCATCTCTGAAATCAAGCGGATAGGATATTCGCGCCCCTGTATTTTAAGGGTTTGCAGACCCAGATCAACATATTGTTTCAGCTCTTCATCCCTGATGGCAAAGGCGACATTCGGACTGCGGCGGATTTCTTCATTGATGATAGCGATTTCTTCAAAGCTCTTTTTCTTGCGCCGCATTAGTTTTTCACGTTGTGCCTCTGTTAACAAGCAAAAACGAAAGCAACTGCCGCTTCTGTCCGGCCACCCCTCGTATTCAACGATTTCATTGCCGTCCTCATCATGGTGAACTTTTTTGATATATGAATCGCTTGTGAATTCATGAAACAGGCAATTGCCCACACCACCGATGCATCGGTTGCCATGAATCAGTATTTCAGTCAAAACGCCGACTTTATCAGCAGTTTTTTTAAACGTGCTCAATTTTTCCACGGTGTCGATTTCGGTACTGGCGACAATATGGGTGGCGCCGGCATCACGATAATATTCCATCTGTTCCCGGGTCTGGATATTACAGCCCACGCTGGCGTGGATGACCAACTCCGGATAATTTCGTTTAATAAGCCGTATAAGTTCGGGGGTTTTGGCAATAACCCCTTCTACGCCATATTGAGCCCATTTGGCGACTTTACTCAATACACGGATAAAATGTTTTTCCTGTATTTCCGCGTTAATTGCAACCCGAACCTTGCCTTCATGGTCGTTTGCAATACGCACCGCATCCCTAATCTCACTGTCTTCCAGTTCCCAGACGCATTTTCTGCGACTGAAACCTTTTGCTCCCACATATACGGCATTGGCGCCGCTGCCAAAAACGGCATTCACCATTGCAAGACTTCCGCCAGGAGCCAGCAATTCATTCATGGTGTTGAACCCTCCTTACTTGCCGGTTTTTTTCTTTCCCGGCACTTACAATTTAATTGTAGAGGATGCAAGTTATAAATTAAACAATATTGTATCGGTAACCAACACAAATTCCTAAACACATAGAATTATGCATTTAAGATTGTATTGTCAAGAAAATTATAAACCAAAGATCCTTACCCCCCTAGTTGGTGTCCATCCATAAATGCAGGGCTACTGACTTAGCGTAAATTCAGATTCAACATATTTTAATGAAGAATCCACACCTTGAGGGAATATAAAAGATGAACGTCGAACATCGAACGTTGAACATCGAATAATGTATTCTACCATTTATAATAAAGCCAAAGCGAAGCGCCTTCCACATTCGACGTTCGACGTTGAATGTTCGATGTTCAAATTGTTGCGTCTGAAATTACTACTAACCTTCATATCACGTTATAATTTCGTATACAGGTCAGGCAGTTCTGAAATGAGGATTTTTGTTCAAGATCGAGCCTCCGGCCTCGCTTCCAGCATAATGTTATGCAATCGCTCCGCTCGCAAACAGAATGTTTCCAGTTTTGCATCGATTACCTGAGGAAAAGGAGACCCGTCACTTTCAATTGCCAGAAAAGGAAGATCATCAATATTTGCCAGCGCTGATCGAAGCCGGCCATTCTTCGGATTGGTTGCCAGTTTTCCTTCACGGTTCATGGCCTCATTAAGGAGGGCCTCTGACAGACGGTTGGGCATGCAGCCAAAGGGACCGATGGCGATCACGCCGCATGCGCGTGAGGCTATCTCGGTTAGGGAGCTTCCCACTGTCAGAATGGCTTCACCGGCCAGGTTCGGTGATATATATGGTGCTGCATTATTTATGATTGATTCGATATTGAGATGATCTGATTGAACGAGACCTGTGCCTGACATTATCAATTTGATACGCTTTTTATAACGAGCCATGGACTTCTTTTTGAGAATGAAAGCCAGTTTTTCAAACTTTGACATTGTATAATCAACAAGTCTTTTGTCCACCAGATAGTCTGTATAGAGTATCCACTCGGCAATCGGGGAACAGATGGTGGCAAAGCCTTTTTCTGCAAGAAGTTCGGTAATATACTGACGTGACAGAGCATCACGCCGGACGAATATTTCACCTACAAGAGAGATTGTTGGCACCTCTTCCGGATGACGCTTCATGGGAATCCGTCTAAACCGTTTGGAGGTTTTTATGATTTTACTTTCCAGCAGGGAAAATTTCCATTTTTCGAGTTCAGCCAGTAATATGTTCCACTCTTCATCGAATATTCTTATTGCTTCCCGCTTGTCTTTTGCGTTGGCCAGTATCATCGATCGTACGTCTTCCATAACATCAGATATAATTACACCCCACCATGCTTTTAGCTGAAAGTCACTATTCAGACCTGCGTAAGAATTTTCTGATGTTAATGAAAATATGGCAACATCCGGTATCTCGAGTCTTCTCACCAGGTCTTCCATAAAAATATAATACTGGCCGAATCTGCATGGACCCGAGCCGGTAGGCATAAAGTAGATCAGAATATTACTGTCCTTTTTTTCGTTCTGAATATAGTTGAGCAAAGTTCCCGAAGTTAGTATCAGGGGTAGGCACTCTTTGCAGGATGTGTTGGCACGCCCCAGTTTCAGTACTGTTTCGTCTGACGGGGGATGTGCTAAAGCATTAAAACCTTTTCCACGAAATACGGCTGCCAGCGCTTCTGAGGAGAGTTTACCCATGGAAGGAACCAGCAGGGTTACTCGTGGATCGGTCATGGGCAGTGTTTCACCCGAAGATGTGATAACCTTGGCCTTACCGTTTTCCAGTACCATTCGGGCGGGAACAAAAGTTCGTTTCTTTTGGGCAAACCCCTTTTCTGCCACCAGTTGCCGGTATGCAGTGATAATGTCAAGAAACGCCTCGATTCTGGTTTCCAGACCGGCATCAGCCGTATGGCTGTCCAGTTCAAGGGTCAGGGAAGGTTTTCGACCCATGATATCTCTAAAATATCCGATAATGAACGAATCCGGGCCGCAGGAAAAGTTAGTTATAAAAGTGCCGAAAAGTTGGGGATGCTGTTTGACGAACCTGCTGGCCTTCATAATATACTGGCCCATCCCCCAGTACATATGGCGCTTTATTTTCTCGTTATTAAGCGGGAGGAAATCAAATGGCATTACCATGGTTCCTCTTGATGCAAGCTTGTGGGGAATGCCCATGTGTGCTTCCTCAACAAATCCGTTGTATGGCCGGGCGAAAATCACCACTGCTATTTTATCCGGGTCGGTTTCCAGTTCCTTTAGAGCTTTTTCTCCAATCTCCCTCATTTCGGCCATGCATTCTATCTGTTTCTTCAATGCCTTGCTGAAAGCCTTATTGGCCTCTTTTTTGCTAACTCCCATCTGAATCGCGGTTTCAATTAGAGGTTTTTTGGCCGATTCCAGTCCTTTTGTCATATCAAGAAGCGGAGTTAAAACTTTTGTTTGTTTGAGTTCGTTTAGTTTTGCGCGAAATGCGGCTTTAAGATAAAAAGTTTCGCCCTGGATAAAAGGACAAACCTGTGAACTGGAGTTTCCATCTAAAGCAGGAACCGCTTTGAAATGGGGGAGAAAAATGTATTCCGGAGGATTTTTCATTTCAAGAAGCGAGTGGAAAAAACCGTGTGCAAGTTCTCCGGGATAGCAAAAAGCAGCATTCCTCTGGTCAATTCCTTCTTGAGAATAAAAATCGGGTATAACCGGTTCGAATTCCAGCTCGGCAAAAAATGTTGAATAAAGAGGATAGTAAGTATTGACCAGAAAGCTCCGGTTGATAGCGATTCTTGCTCGAAACTTCCTGGTGCTGCCCTTGGGCAATTTCTGATCAGAGTCGGGCTTGGCAGCATACTTTTCGAATATTAGTTGCTGCCGAACCCTGACCAGATCCAGCTTTTGAACATTGTATTTAATATTATACCGCAAATTGTAATATCTGTTACAGGCACCGCCAAAAGGATATTTTCTGCCTTCAAGTTCGATCATAGCTATTTCACAACGCCGGTCACACTTTTCATTGCCGCCCTTGCATGTGAACGGCCTATTGTATTTTACTTCTCGGTTTGCCAAAACTTTAAGGTCAAAGTGCTTTTTTTCCAACAACCCCATTTCAATTCGCTTTTTTACCTCAAGAGCTACCCCAAAAGCACCCATGAGTCCGGGCTCCGGAGGAACTATAATCGGCTTGCCCACAAGGGATGCCATGGCCAGCGGAACCGCTTTGTTATAGCAGACACCACCTTGCATGAAAACTTTCTCCCCTACAGGTCTGTTGCCTTTGACCCGGTTTGAGTAGTTCATGCAGATGGAATAGACCAGGCCTGCGACAATATCTTCGTGTTTAACCCCTTCATGAATGGCATTTTTTATGTCAGAGGCGATGAATGCGGCGCACTGGTCATTGAAGTTGGGCGGATTATTTCCCTTGATTGCGATATCTGCAATATCCTCCATTTTTATACCCAGTGTTTCGTAAGCAGATTCTTCCAAGAACGATCCGGTGCCGGCAGAACACGCTTCGTTCATGGCATAATCCGAGGCCACCGAGTTGGTAATGTAAGTGTATTTGGCGTCCTGTCCACCGATCTCAAAAATAGTGTCCACCTGTGGATCAAAATATACGGCAGCGGCCGCATGGGCTATGATTTCATTGATAACACTGTCTGTGAGTGCATGAAGACCGGCAATCTGACGACCTGAACCGCAAACACCCAGCCCCTCAATTGATATTTCCTCGGGGTCAACAGCCCCGCCAATCTGGTTAAGAATGGAACCATAGCACAGCCGGGAAGCCCCGACCGGATCGCCGTTCGTGCGCAGATAAACATCTGCAAGGATTGCGTTGTCCGCTTTTCTCAGAAGAACCGCTTTGGTAGTAGTTGAACCTACGTCGAGCCCTAATATGCATGTATCACCCGGTTGAATTTCTCCCTTTTCCATGGTTTTGAATTCCACCATGTCTTCAAAATTTTGCAAGGGAGGAAGCGTGTCAAATGATGCAGCATCCGTACTGAACAACTCGGATGTACCCGGGAATCTGGCGGACTCGTGTTCCAGCCCCCATAGCGCGGCGCCCAGAGCTTCAAAATAGGGCGCTTCCGGGGGAACAATCAGCCCGGGAATCTCCTCACGCAGACACTCGATCATCATATGGTTGTTAGCAGTACCTCCGGCGATCATAATGTTCTTTCTTTCCACCTTTTTTAAAAGCTCTAAGATTTTATTTGCCATCATCTGGCAAAGGCCGGCGGTTACTTTTGCTTTGGGAACTCCTTTGTTGGTGGCGTGGGTGCAGTCAGATTTGCAGAAAACCGAGCAGCGGCCGGATACGTGGTACGGTTCTATGGAAGCGGCCCATTGGGCGGCCTCTTTAAGTGATACATTCATTCTCCTAAGTTGCTGAAGAAAGAATTCACCGGTTCCTGAAGCACATTTGTTGCCTGTCAGAACGTTGGAGATTTGCCCCAACCGGTTAAGAACATACACCATAAAGGTTTCACCGCCCGCAGAAACTACAGCAGGGCATGATACGTCTTCAGGTTTGACAAACCGATAAGCGTATTCCACCGCTTCGGGTTCGGGTATTGAGGAGAGTGTTACGAATTTTCGGAACTTTCTGCCTGTGGCAACGATACGGTCAAATGAGTTCAGATCTAGATTTTTGATGGCCGACAGAAGTGTCCGTTTAGGGTCACCCTCGTGCGGATGCAGTGAATATGTAATTATTCGCGGGTTTTTTTTCTCTTGTGTCGGGTTCCCTTCACGAACATTCTTTTCCTGCTCCACCTGGACAACGGAAACGGTGGACGCCCCAAGACAAAGACCCAGCGATCTTATCTTTCCGGACATAAGCCTTTCCCGATTCGATTGCCCCTGTGATCCTTCATATTCCATTGGAAGTCACAAATTCAGACGAGAAAACAAAATTGTTATGAAACCGTCAAAGTTGCGCGAAAAAATATTTTAGCCGGTTAAAAGTGATGAATTCGTAAAAAGTCTGATTTAGACGGTTTCGTAAAAAGTTCAAATTCAAGGCGTGCAAATTTTGTAATCATGAGGCGTACTTTTCGTACGTTGAATGATTACGAAATGCAGCACAACGCAGAAGTTGGACTTTTTACGAGACCGTCAAAAGTATAAAGATAAATGGGGGGTGTGTCAAAGAAAAATATCAATTTATCCACAAAACCAAGCTTCAACAATACAAATCAGTTCCCTTTGCTCATCACGCCATGGCAAGAA
>JAUVTO010000216.1 GCA_030601485.1 Desulfobacterales bacterium
GTTTTTGCAATGATACCTGTCAAGTCTACCATCTCCATGTTAAGTTCTTCTCCGAGAAAAGGATCTTCCATGGCACAACGGAGATGAATCTGGCATTTGGGGCAGGCGGTGACCAGAAGATCACTTTCTGTGGCATGGGCCTGTCTCAAGCGTTTGACCTGAAGTGCCTTGCTGAAAGCATCACATCCGGTCCAGGCACAATTCCCGCAACATATGGCCGAACTCCCATTATTCTGCATTTCCCGAAAGCTGCTTGGCTTGAGGCGCCGGATCAATTTTCTGGGAAGGTCTACAGGGGCCTCGAGACAGTTTAAACGACACGAATCCTGAAATGTTATCTTTTTATCAATTTTTTTAAAATCTATCGCGCCTTTGCTGATCTCTTGTTCAAGCAGTTCATAGATGTGGGTGACCTTGAAATTTAATTTGATTCCATGTTTTGGGTAATCATGGGCCAGTGTCCTATAGCACTCCGGACAAGCCGTAATCACCTCATCAATTCCAAGGTTATGGATCGAATCCACATTCATTGCTGCTAATTTTAAAAAGTTTTCTTTGTCTCCCGACCAGAGGAGATCGTGTCCGCAACATCGCTCATCCTGGAGCAGGGCCGGTTTAATATCGAAGAAATTGAGAAGGAGAAGACTATCTTTTAAGATATTAAGGGTTTCAACGCCCAGATGGTTTCTGAAAAATATATCAAAGTACGGGCTGCAACCGCCGAAAAAAAGGATCTTACTCTTGGAATCAACCTCCGCATCTTGGGGCAGCCAATCCCATCGCTCTGTTTTGAGTCCGGGTGATGTCATGGCTCGCATCAAAGACTGAAAAAAGCCTCCGTGCGCCTCATGAGCATTTCCTCCGTTTTTTCTGACAACGTGGCGAATATCGCGGATAAACTCGGGAAAATTAACTGCCGATGGGCAGCGGTCATAACAGAGGCCACAGGTCAGGCAGGACCAGATATTTTTGTTTACAGAAGGAGAGTCAATATCACCGGCAATGATGGAATTGACCAGCTCCCGGGGCGAAAATGGTTTGCCGATCAGTGCCAGGGGACAGGCGGAAGTGCATTTCCCGCAGTCCTGACATGCAAAAGCATCATGATAAGAAACGATTTCGGCCAAAGACTCCCGGTTTACAATTTCTGTTTCCGCCATTCGTATCGGCAACATGGGACTCGGGCCCAACAACCGGATTTGATTGCAAAAATCATTCAAGAATTGCAATAGCAGATCCGACTCATCCGGTAGAAATGTGACATGCCGCAACCGTTCTTTTCCCAGGCCTAAAAGTCCGATAATATCCCTCGTATCTTCGGTATTCTCACGGGCGGTAGCCGTACCGCTGCCGTATCGGCAGGTTCCCGGTTTGCACCCTGCCAGAACCACACCATCCGCTCCCATTTCAAACGCCTTAAACAGAAGGGATTTGCTGATTCTTCCGGTGCAGGGAATCCGAATCATACTTACCTCATCGGGAATTTCACTTCCAGTGTCCTGAAGGGTTTGGAAAGCGGTATGCGGCCCCCAGTTACATAAAAATAAGATTATTTTTAAGTCGTTCATTTTTTACGTCAGCAATATTTTTTCAAGTGTCTGTTCGAGAAATTCCTGGTTACGATACGGGCTGTCCACGGCATTGGTGGGACATACGGAAATACAATTCCCGCAGCCTTTGCACAGAGTCTCGTCCACCCAGGCGGCCCATCCGTCAATAGCGTTTCTGTGCAATGTCACCGCCTGATAGGGGCAGACGCGGATGCACCGTCCACAACTTCGGCACAGGCTTTCATCCACTACAACGGTATATCCCTTGTTATGGCGCGGTTCCCGCGGCATAATGGCTGCCGCCTGGGCGGCAGCGGCAGCACCTTTTTTCCGGTTAGAGACATTGATGCCCGGCGGTTCAGCTAAAAAAAGTCCGGAAATGGCGGTTGACCCCGGATAAAAGAATGGTATTCCGGGGACGCCCATGTCCTGCATAGAAGAAGACACGGTTCGGCCCGGCAGACCCTCCTGGTGAATATACTTGATCTTCTTTCTTGACTTTTCATCCAGGATGACCGTTCCTACCGTCATTATTTGTCGGGAATCGCCTGATTCTGCGATGATGTGAAAATTACCAAGAGTCCCGCTCAATTCTTTGATGGAAAAGCCTCCGAAGCTGTGCACATTGGGATGATCAGTAACTTGAATCGGCGGTTTTTGCGACCGTGGGAACCAAAAGACCTCCAGTCCTGCTTGGGCAAGGGTCAGAGCACTGCTTATGGCGACTTCGGATGTCCCGATTACCGCCGTAGTGAAATTATAGTTTCTAATAAGATCAGGAAGCGGTTTCAATTTTCTTGCCCGATTCATGGAACGATCGATGAGTCCGGTAAATTTTCTCACGGCCAGGGAAGGGCTCCGTTTTAAAAGACGAAGGACTTCTCCTCTTAAGTTGCACGTCTGCACCATTGAACGACTGATCCCTGTCCCGGTAAACAAGGCGTTTTTCAGGCGGCTTCGCTGATCCGTACAGGCACTGCAAATAAAATTGAGTGGGCAGCAGACACAGGATGCCAGCACCACTCGAGTGATGCTTTTTTCACGAATCGTCCGGATAATACTCGATGATCCTTCATGAGTACAGGCCGAGTTTACAACTTGAGCATGAACCACATCTTCTTGAGATTGTAATCCCGCGACATATTGATTCATGTCATCAAGCCATCCAAAGGTATTGTTACATTTACAGACAAAAATTCCCACACGGATTTCCGGAGAAAGCCCCGGATCAGGAGTGGAAAACGACAAACCATACCCTTTTGGCCGTTGTAAGGTTCCCCCAAGCAATATCATGGCCCTGGAAGCCGCTGCAAAACCGCGAACAAACATGGCGTTAACATCCGGCTTTGCCGCTCTGGGCCCATACACTCGGATGACATCCTCACCCTTTATCTTCGGGGCTAATTCCGGGTCTGCAATGATAACCACACCGGTTTGTTCAATGGTTTCTTCCGG